>JALYHU010000043.1 GCA_030776345.1 Pseudomonadota bacterium
GTCATGCACGCTCGCGTCGGTCACGTCATATTGCCGGATCAACTTGCGCGACCGCCTGTCGTTCACGCGGTTTCTGCGGCTCGCCACGCGGTGCGCGGCCGCAATGCCGGACCATCTTCGTCGTAACCGCCGTCTCGTCGATGAAGAGGAGGCGCGGCGCATCAAGCCTGGATTGCTCGGCCTTCAGCCCAGAACGCGCCGCAGCGACATCAGGACGATCCTGTTCGGCGGCGTGCAGAGTTCTTTTTGAACGTGATGTCGTGGCGTTCGTAGAAACGCCAGACCAAGGTCGTACCGGTTTTCAGCAACTTCTCGGACTTGAGCCGAGCGCGAATCTCTTCCAGCGTCAAGTCCGGCTCCGCTGCGACCAGATCGAGCAGCCATTCCGATGCGCCTCGAGCGGCGAGCGGCTGTGGCCCTTGCCGGGCAATGCCGCCACTGCCCGTCGTCGTCCAGCGCTCACGGATTGCGGTCGAGGCGCCGAGACCGAGCATCCGCGCCGCTTCCCGTCTGCTCTCGCCGTCTTCGACAAGCGCGACCGCCCACACCCTCAGATCCTTCGAGTATCCCTTCGCCATCGCGCCACCTCGCCGGTGCTGTCACAGCAATCCGAATTTGATTTGCGCGCCCGTGGGAACCCCTTAATGTTCCGATTCAAATCAATCGAAAGCCGCTCTATCTAGCGCAAGTAGCCTTGAGCGACAAAGGATTGCGCCCTTAACGTTATCGCTCGTTTGTTAGCGCAACGAGCCTGCGCATTCGTTCAGTGGCTATATCCGGCGTCCAGATCTCCGGTCGGTAGCCCGCCGCGTACAAGCTGGCCAGCGTGCCCGCGTCAACAGGCCCTGACGTTGATCGAGGAAGCTATCCGAACGAAGTTACTCGGAGGGAGCCAGAGCGCTTCTGTTTCTCGACGACGAACGGCAGCATGACGTAATAACAGTGTGGTGGGCGAGCCTCTACTCGAACCAGGATATGAGCAAATGCACTTGCCCCGCGTAACCCTTCCGCCACAGCCCGGATCGGGTGGACGATAATCGTTTTTGCTAAACTATTTGTGGTTTAAGCATAAGTATCTTCACATTTGTTGTGCGATTTGCTATTCTTATGGGACGGCGAAACTCGATGCCCGCAAGCTTGATCACGGGACGCTGGCGCAGATCCGAATTCGTGCGGTCCAGCAGGTGCAGGCGGGCGAGAGCCCGGAGGTTGTGATTCGTGCCCTTGGATTCTCGACGCTCTGCATTTACAGTTGGCTGGCGATGTACCGTGCCGGTGGCTGGGATGCGCTCAAGGCGAAGCGGATTTCGGGGCGTCCGCGCAAACTCGCATCCCGTGATTTGCAGTGGGTTTACCGCACGGTAACTGGTAAGAACCCGCTGCAATTGGGTTTTCCGTTTGCGTTGTGGACGCGCGCGATGATCGCCAAATTGATCGTCAAGCGCTGTGGGGTACGACTGAGCCTGGCGTCGGTGGGTCGATTGCTCGCGCAGTTGGGTTTGACCTGTCAGAAGCCGCTGTGGCGGGCCTATCAGCAGGATGGTTCACGGGTCGAGCAGTGGCTGAAGAGCGAGTACCCGCGGATCCGCGCGCTGGCGAAGCGGGAAAAAGCGGAGATTTACTTCGAAGATGAGTCTGGGGTGCGCTCTGACTTCCACAGCGGCAGCACCTGGGCGGCCCGCGGCCAGACGCCGGTCGTGCGCGTCACGGGCCAGCGCTTCAGTCTGAATATGATCTCGGCGATCAGTCCCCGCGGAGCGCTGCGGTTCATGGTCGTCAAAGGCGGCGTGGGTGCGCAGGTGTTCATTCAATTCCTCAAGCGCCTGATGCACGGTCAGCGCCGGCCGGTGTTTCTGATCGTCGATGGCCATCCGGCCCACCGCTCCAAACTAGTCAAGGCGTATATCGAGAGCCTCGCAGGGAAGCTGCGCTTGTTCTTCCTCCCACCGTATTCTCCCGAACTGAACCCCGACGAACTGGTCTGGAACGACGTGAAGAACAATGCCGTCGGCCGATCCCGTCATGATGGGCCAGAAGATCTGCGTCGCGCCGTTCTCGGCAGGCTTCGTTTCCTGCAGAAGCGTCCCGACCGCGTCCGCAGCTTCTTCCAGGCCCCCGAGACTCGCTACGCCGCTTGAAGCATGAAGATACTTATGAACTGCTTAGTA
>JALYHU010000044.1 GCA_030776345.1 Pseudomonadota bacterium
GCCGCCGCGGCCGCGCTCGGCCAAACCAAGGGAACGCCGCGGACGGCCGCCGCTGCATCGATGGCCTCTTTCAAGTCGGATGTGTCGTCGGCGGACAGCACGACGCCGGGCTGCGAGCCATTCTGTACGGACAGCCAGACCAGGGTCGACGGCCGTTCGCGACCCCACAGGGGCTGTCCATTTTGGGTAAGCCAGCGCTCGATTGCGGCGCCATCGAACGCCACCCAGAGTTTGCCGTCCGGCGCGGTCCGATACTGCTGAACATAGCGGGCGGCGTTGTTGACCAGCGGCGCGTACGCCGGATCCTCATCCGCCGTGCGGCGCCCGGTGACGCGCACCAGCACCACCTTCAGGGCGGCCTGAAAGGCGGCGGTTTTTGCCCCTTCGGAGCGATCCGCGACGGCCGCGGTGGCCTGGAACAGTTCCACTCGAGCCGTACCGAAAGCCATGCCGCCAAGACACGCTGCGACGGCGCCCAAGCACAAAATCGCTGCAAGATGCAAATGTCGGCCGTAAATATCGCGGTAAGACTGTGCCATGGAGTAATACGGAAGCCTTGGGTCCCCTGAGGTAAAATACCACAGCTTGCCGGCCCTCCGGCGCCGGCCCACCCTGAGTAAGGAATTCAATGACTGAGCGAGCGCCCGTAACCTACCGCGACGCCGGCGTCGACATCGATGCGGGCGAGGAGTTGGTCGAGCGAATAAAGCCGGGCGTGCGCCGTTCCATGCGGCGCGAGGTGCTCGGCGGAATCGGCGGTTTCGGCGCACTGGTCGAAGTACCGCTCGACCGCTACCGAAAACCGGTGCTGGTGTCGGGCACCGACGGGGTCGGCACCAAACTGCGTCTTGCCATCGACACCGGGCGCCATGACACGGTGGGCATCGATCTGGTCGCGATGTGCGTGAATGACGTGATCGTTCAGGGCGCGGAGCCTCTCTTTTTTCTCGACTACTTCGCTACCGGGAAGCTCGAGGTCGATATCGGAGCGCGCGTGATCGCCGGCATCGTCGAGGGTTGCGTGCAAGCTGGATGCGCCCTGGTGGGCGGCGAAACCGCCGAGATGCCGGGGATGTATCACGGCGAGGACTACGATCTGGCGGGCTTCTGCGTCGGCATCGTCGAAAAAGATTCCATCATCGATGGCAGCCGGACCGCGGCCGGCGATGTCGTGTTGGGGCTGCCGTCGTCGGGGCCGCATTCGAACGGCTTTTCGATGATCCGCAAGATCCTTGCCGTCAGCGGCGCCGATTTCGAAGCCCAGATCGAGGGCGTTGCGCTGGTGGATCGTCTCATGGCCCCGACCCGCATCTACGTCAAGCCGCTGCTCGCCCTGCTAGGAGCACTGTCCGTCCACGGTGTCTCCCACATCACCGGAGGTGGGCTGGTTGACAATATCCCGCGCGTGCTCCCTGACGGACTGGAAGTCGTTCTCGAGCGCAAATCATGGCCCGCGGGCGCCGTCTTCGAATGGCTGCAGGCGCAAGGGCGCGTTTCCGACCAGGAAATGTATCGCGTGTTCAATTGCGGCATCGGCATGACGATTCAGGTGGCAGCGCAGGATGCGGACCAAGCCATCGCGGTTCTGCACGACGCGGGACAGGAAGCGCTGGTGATCGGCGAAGTGAAGAGCGGCACCCGCGGTGTCGTCATCGTTTGAGCGAGTCAAATCTACCGCGCGTCGTGATCCTGATCTCCGGACGCGGCAGCAATATGCGGGCGCTGGTGGAACACAGCCTGAAGCATCCGCCGCCCTATCGGGTCGCTCTGGTGCTGTCCGACAACCCTGCAGCGGCCGGGCTCGCCCTTGCTCGGGATCTGGGTGTGGCGGCGAGCGCCGTCGCCGCCAAGGCGCGTGTCGACCCCGTGGACAAGAGCGCCGCTCGCTTGGAATTCGACCGCTCGCTGGCCGCCGTCATCGATGAATACGCGCCCGATTTGATCGTGCTCGCGGGATTCATGCGCATCTTGTCGGCTGAATTCGTAGACCGATATGCAGGCCGTATATTGAACATTCACCCCTCGCTGTTGCCGAGGTATCCGGGATTGCACACGCATCGAAGCGTTCTTGCTGCCCACGACACAGTCCATGGCGCCACGGTGCATTTCGTAACCGCGGAACTCGACGGCGGGCCGCCGGTCATTCAATCGCGCGTCGCCGTCCGCCCGGACGACGACGAAGCGACGCTCGCCGCGCGCGTCCAAGCCGAGGAGCACAAGATCTATCCTCGCGCGGTAAGCTGGTATTGCGAGGGACGCCTCCGCTGCCGTGACGGGCGGGCGTGGTTGGACGGCGCCGCCCTCGCGCAACCGCTGCTGTACGATGAGGCCGATTGATCGCGAGGGCGTCGGATGGATGCACGAGGTTTGATGGCACTGGGGCTCGCGCTCGCGTGCGTGCCCGCGGCTGAGGGAGCGATCGGCGCCGGGATTGCCCCGGCGGAGCCGGGGTTGGTCCCTTTTTCCGCCCGATACGGCGCGGAATGGAAATCCATCAACGTGGGCACGAGCGATCTCGAGCTCAAGCCCGACGCGGCGCCGGGCACGTACTTCTACACATGGACGATGACCGCCCGCGGCGTGTTTCGGCTCGCCTACAGCAATGACGTGATCCAGAAGAGCTGGTTCAGCGTCGTCGCCGAGCACGTGCGGCCCGTGAAATACCATGCCGAAGAGGGCGCCGCCAGCGTCGATATCGACTTCGAGTGGAACGCGAAACACGCGCGCGGAGTAGCGGAGAACAAACCCGTCGACCTCGAGATCGGCGAGGGCACCCAAGACCTGCTGTCCATCCAAATCGAGGTGATGCTGGATCTCAAGAACGGCAATCTTCCCAAGACGTTTCGCATCCTGGACAAGGACCAGGTGAAGGATTTCGTTTACACCGAGGAAGGGCCCGCCAGAATTCGCACCGCGCTCGGCGGGCTCGATACCGTCGTCGTTTCGAGCCGGAGGATCGGCAACAATCGCGTGCTGCGCATGTGGTTCGCTCCATCGCTCGGCTTCGTGCCGGTACAAGCCGAGCGGTTCCGCGACGGAAAACTCGAATTCGCGATGCGCATCAAGAGTTTGCAGCGCTGATCGCGGCGAAAACCGCTAACGGCATAGGCCGATAGCCGTTAAGTTTTACTTAACCCTCCGTCAGATACTCCGTTTGTTGTGGATTGGCGGCCGGTGCAGCCTGGTCACCGTTCGATCCATTTCAACATCGGAGAATGCACATGAACCCCCTCGATCTCATCGCCCGATTCGCGCAGGTGCTTCTTGCGGTCTCGGCTACGGTAGCTTCCCTACTTGTTTTCCAGTTGGCGTAGCGGCGTGCGCTCACAGGATTTTACGAAAATTTTCGCTCGGGGGATGTCATTTTCCGGCTCCCCCATACGTCTTTAGTTTAGTCAACGATGATTCAGGGAGATATAAAGATGTCCGCCAGCGAGTCCGCAGTGATATTCAATACGGCCAACCGCGGCCGGGACGCGCAATGCAGGACGGCGCAATGGACGTTGCGCGCTTCTACGGCGGCCGTTGTGGCAAAACTTCGGGATCTTGCGCCGTATGCGGCGCTAGAGCTGGTTCTGCCGGGCGGGTCGCTGATTGCGCTTCTGTTGTGGCTTTATCGCCGGCAGAAGAAAGTTTCGTTTTTCTGACTCAGTGGGTCGTCGGTAGAGCCGGTGGCCGTTCACACTAAGTCTTGGGCAAGGTGACGCCGCGCTGGCCTTGGTACTTCCCGCCGCGATCCTTGTAACTCGTCTCGCAGACCTCGTCGGATTCGAAAAACAGCATCTGAGCCACACCTTCGTTGGCGTAAATTTTCGCCGGCAGCGGCGTGGTGTTGGAAAACTCCAGCGTGACGTGGCCTTCCCACTCGGGTTCCAAAGGCGTTACGTTGACTATGATTCCGCAGTTATGAACGAAAACGCCCGCCTCGAGAGCAAAATTGCCCGCTTCTGGAACCGTTAAACAGTAAACATCGTGATCGCCGGCAATCTGGCGCACCCCGACCACCTTGTGATTTCGGTATGCGGAGGTGCCTCTGAACTGATCCAGCGTTTCGGAAAAACGTCGAAACACTGACCGATCGCAGTTGAGCATGGCAGCGGCGCCGCGAATGGATCCTGTGTCATGCAGCGCTCGACGAACGGTCTCTTCCGTTATTTCCGGACGTAGCCGGATGCCACGCGCAATTTCGGCCTGCGCGCTGCGCCGTCCGCCATCGTCGGCGGCCCAAGCCTGAACCCTGAATTCCTCGCACCATTCTGGGTCCATCGCTCGTCGTCGCATGGACGCGCTGATGGCCAGGCCATGCTCCACAGGATCGAAATCCTCACCGTAACTTTCTCCGTTGTGCAGCCGGATATGTTCCGAAGCTTCCATTCGAACGATATTTGTCGGCCGGTTATTGCGGCGATCGAAGTCCACATGGTGCCGATGCGTCCCGGGAGTTTCATCGTAAATTCGGTACCTCAAATTCCATTCGTCGGCTAACCGGTGGGTCGCGTACAAGTAGCCGTCGATGGGTTGATACACTTCCTCATATCCGCGAAATAGATTACGGTACAACGGCATCAACGCGTCATTCGGTCGAAGCTTATGCGCTTCTACCATACGCCCATCGCGTCTCATAAAAAGGTGATCGGGCGTGGCATGGATGCATTCACCACTATCCAATTCAAGCTCGAGCAGCGCATCCCGCCCGATGAAACGCGGCGCATCCAGCAGGCTCACGATGAGGCGTCCGTTCTGCCCGATGCTATAGCCCCAAAAAAGCTCGCCCGCGTCGTGTCTCCTCGCCATCTCCTCGAGTGTCGGCGACGTACCGTCCACCAAGGCCACGCGGGTATCGCCGCGGAAACAACGCGCGTACGTCGATTTTCCGAGACATACGGTGAGAACACTGCGCGGAATGCGAAAGAACTCCACGGTACTCGCCAGCGCGAAAGAGTTCGGCGGGATGATGCATACCGGCCCCTTGAAATCCACGAACGATTTTTCGTCGAAATTCTTCGGATCGACGATGGTGGAATTGATGTTGGTGAAGATCTTGAATTCGTCGGCGCAGCGTACGTCGTAACCGTAGCTCGAGGTACCGTAGGATACGATCCTGTGGCCGTCCGACACCCGCACTTGTTCGGGGGAGAACGGTTCGATCATGGCCTGCGCCGCGGCCATGCGCCTGATCCAGCGGTCGCTCTTGATGCTCAAGTATTTTCGACCGTGATCTTGGGAAACATCCTGCTGTAGTCCTTGTTTAGCGTAGAAAGACGGGCGGCCGTGCGGCGCGCCATTCGAAAATATGCGAGCGCACGAGGACTGTCCGGCTCGGAAACGACCGTGGGCGCGCCGCCGTCGGCGTCCTCACGAATGCGGATGTCCAAGGGCAGCTCGCCCAGCAGCTGCACTCCGTATTGCTCGGCCATGCGCGCGCCGCCACCGTTGCCGAACACATGCTCGACGTGCCCGCAATTGCTGCAGACGTGAACGCTCATGTTCTCCACCACACCGAGCACGCGTACTTCGACCTTCTCGAACATCTTGAGGCCCTTGCGCGCGTCGAGCAGCGCGATATCTTGAGGCGTGGTGACGATGACTGCGCCGCTCACGGGTACCCGCTGTGCAAGCGTCAACTGAATGTCGCCGGTCCCGGGCGGCATATCGACGACCAAATAATCGAGTTCGCCCCAGTTCGTCTCGCCGAGCAGCTGAGTCAGCGCCTGGGTGACCATGGGGCCCCGCCAAACCATGGGCTGCTCGGCGTCGATCATGAAGCCGATGGACATCACCGCCACGCCGTGAGCGCGCAATGGGGAAAGCTGCTTGCCATCCGGGGACGTTTCCGGCTTTTGGCCGGCCAACCCCATCATGAGCGGCTGGCTGGGCCCATAGATGTCCGCATCCAGCAGGCCCACGCGAGCCCCCTGGGCCGCCCAAGCAAGGGCGAGATTCGCCGCCGTCGTCGACTTTCCCACCCCACCTTTGCCAGACGCCACGGCGACGACGTTCTTCACGGTCGCAAGAGGTTTCAACGTCTTTTGTACCGCGTGGGCGGTAATATTCGCTTTCAAAGTCAAATCTATACGCGCCCCCGCGAGTTCGGGACGCAAATGACTCTCCAGGGCTGTCCGTAGCTCCCCCGCGTAGTCCGCCACAGGAAAACCGAACGTGAGCTCGATACTCACAACGCCGGCGTGCACGGAAACATCCCCGATCGCTCGGGCCTGGTCCAAGGTTTGAGCCAGGTACGGATCGGTATAAGCGCCTAATTTTGCGCGGATCGCGCCAGCCGTCACGGAAGGTTGGGTCATATATCGTTCATAGTCTACCGTACGCGGAGAACTCCGTGCTGTATGGCATAATTGAAAATTGGAGCTCCAGACGGCGGGCGGCGTTGATGCTTAGGTGAGAATGGAACGCTCCCGAGGAATGTGCAACTTGAAGGCACCGAATGAGTTTTTTCGCCAACTACCGTGCCGATCGGCTCATCGCCGAAGTTAAATCCAGCGGAAATCCCGGCAGCCCCTCAGCGCAAAAGGCCTTGGATAAGCTGGTCGGCCTCGGCCCGAGCGCCATCGAACCCATCATTGCGGCGCTCACCAACGCAGAGAAGCGCGAAACGGTCGCGTATGTCGAGGCGCTGGCCCGGCTGATCGATGCGAAGACACTGCCCGCTGTGCTTCGCACCATGGCCGAATCCAATGGACGGGCCACGTCCGGCATTGCCTGGGCGCTGTCATCGAGCAAAAACTATCCGACCAGCGCGCTCCTGGATGCCCTGACCAAGCCGGACATGCCGAAACAGGCGATTATCGACGTCATCGCAGCGCAAAAAACGCGCTTTTCGGTGCGCGAATTGCTGAATGCGGCCTATACCCAGGAGGCCACCGAACGCTCCGGGCTTTTCAAGGTCATCGCCGACATTGCGGATGAGTCGGCGATTGACGATCTGCTCACACGAATCGAGGGTAAGGACCCGGTTGCGCGGCTGCACATCATCAACGTACTGGCGCGGTTCAACACGCCCGCCGTGCAGCACGCCATCCAAAGGCAACTCAAGGACAACAGCAAATTCATACGCGCTGCCGCGCTCTCGGCCCTCTCGCGCATGGACGGCCCCTTCGACATGGCTTTGCTCTGCGGGATGTTGCGGGACCCCGAGATCGAAGTGCAAAACAAAGCCGTCGACGTCATCGTGCGCGCCAATCATCCGGAGACGGTCAAATTTCTGGTCGAAGTGCTCAAGGACGAGAATGAGTATGCCCGTCGCGCTGCGGTCGAAGTTCTGAACGTCGTCGGGACGTCCAAGTCGGTCAAGTATTTGCTCGAAGTGATCGCCGACAGCGATTGGTGGGTGCGCACGCGGGCCGCCGACGCTCTGGGCAAGATCGGCGGACCGCGCGTCGTCGACGCCGTGCTGGCGCTCATCAAAGACGAAAACCAGGACATCCGGCGTGCCGCCATCGAGATCCTGAATCAAACAAAGGATGAACGGGCGGTGGCGCAGTTGATCGAAGCCACCAAAGACAGCGACTGGTGGGTGAGCGAGCGCGCAGTCGACGCATTGTCGGAGATAGGCAGCACCAAGGCCGTGCCGCGGTTCATTGAAATGCTGGCCACCACCGAGGCGAAGTCCTTGCCCACGGTGATCCGTGCCCTGGCAAAGCTGGGCGATCATAAGGTCATCGAACAGCTGTTGCCGCTGCTGCAGCGTCCGGAAAACGAAATCAAACTGGAGGTCATCTCGGCACTCGCCAAACTGGCGGACGAGCGCAGGGCCGAAACGATTCGCGTGCGGCTGCAAGCCGCGTCGAGTGCCGACGGCACCATCAGTCAGGCCGTCGCGAGGGCGATGCAGGAACTCGACAACCGTTTCTCGAGCACCCAGCTTGCGGCCAATCAGCGAGCTGCCCAACTGCAGGAGCCGGCCAAGACGCTGCTCATCGACAACCAAGAACTGGCCAAAGTCGTCAAAGAGAACGAGGCGCAGACGTCGAGGCTCGACATCGCCACGCTGAAGCCGGGAGACGTGATCGAGGGCCGCTACAAGTTCATCGAGAAAATCGGCAAAGGCGCCTTCGGCACGGTGCTGCTCATGGAAGACACCGTGGTCGAGGAGCGGCTCATTTTGAAATTCCTGAACGCCAATGTGGCCTCGGACGAAGAAATGATGAAGCGCTTCGTGCATGAATTGCGCTACAGCCGCAAAATCACGCACAAGAACGTCATCCGCATCTACGATTTCCTGTACATCCAGGGCAATTACGCCATCTCGATGGAATACTTTCCCTCGCACACGTTGGGCGGGGAGATCATCAACGAGAAACCGGTGGCGCTCAAGCGCGCGGTCAAGTTCGGGATCGACATCGCCACCGGCATGGCGGTAGCGCATCAGGCGGGAATCGTACATCGCGACCTGAAGCCGGCGAACGTCCTGATCGACAGCGACAGTCTTCTGAAGATCGTCGATTTCGGCGTGGCCGCGGCGCAAAGCCAGGGCGACACGCAGCTCACCAAGACCGGATACGTCATCGGTTCGCCCAAGTACATGGCCCCCGAACAGATCCTCGGCAAGAAAGTGGACGAACGAGCGGACATCTACAGCCTGGGGGTGATCCTGTACGAATTGTTCACCGGAGTGCCGCCCTACTCCCGCGGCGATCATATGTCCGTGATGTACCAGCATGTTCAAGGGAAGGCCCGCCCGCCCATCGACATCAACAAAGAATTGCCGTTGGAATTGAACAACTTAGTGGTGAAGTGCATGTCGCTGGACAAGGCCAAGCGTGCGCAATCGATGGATGAGCTGCGCTTGTCGCTCGAGAAGTTCCTGTAGCCGAGGCGCTGCGGGACGTTTTGCCCCGCGCAGTTAGACTTACCTCACGTTTATGACCCCTGCCGCTTCGGAACACTCGAAAAACCAAGCGCTTACAGGTAGCCTTGGGCGTTATGGCAAGAATCGACGCATTCCTCAAGCTCGCCGTTGCCCAAGGCTGCTCCGATCTGCACTTGGCGGTTGGGGTGCCGCCGATGATGCGCATGCATGGCGACCTCATTCCGATCAAGTTTCGTGACCTGGGCGATGCCGAACTCGAAGGCTATATCACCGAGGTGTTGACGCAATCGCAGCTCAAGGTGCTGCGGGGCGGCCATGACCTCGATTTCTCCTATGTGACGGCCGAAGGGGGGCGCTTTCGCGCCAACGTGTTCCGCAAGGAAACCGGCATCGGCGCCGCATTCCGGGCGATCCCCACCACCATGCCGAGCATGGATCAGCTGGGTCTGCCGCCCATCGTGCGCAAACTGTGCGACTACCACCAGGGGATGATTCTGGTCACCGGGGCCACCGGAACCGGCAAGTCGACCACGCTGGCCTCCATGATCGACCATGTGAACGCAACTCGGTCGCTCAACATCATCAGCCTCGAAGACCCCATCGAGTTCGTTCACCGCAGCAAGTCGAGCCAGGTGATCCAGCGAGAACTCGGCACTCACCTGCCCTCCTTCGCCGAGGGGGTCCGCGCGGCCATGCGCGAGGATCCCGACGTGATTCTCGTGGGCGAAATGCGCGACGCGGAAACCATTTCCATGGCCATGACGGCTGCGGAGACCGGCCACTTGGTACTCGGCACGCTGCACACCACCAGCGCCACGAAGACCTTGGATCGAATCGTCGATGCCCTGCCCACCGAAGAGCGGGAACAGACCAAGAGCTTTCTCGCCGCGAGCCTCATCGCCGTCATCACGCAGATTCTGGTGAAGAGCCCGGATCAACGGGCACGCCGGGCGATTTGCGAAGTGATGGTGGTGACCAAGGCCATCGGAAAACTCATCATGACCGATCAAACCCACCAGATTCCGAGCCAGCTGCAAATGGGTAAGGAATACGGCATGCAGCTCATGGATCAGGCCTTGCTCGCGGCCATCAACGCCAAGGAAATCGACCCGGAGCAAGCGTACATGTACGCGGCCGACAAGCGGCAGTTCCAGCGTTTCGTCACCGACCTCTCGTTCGCACCCGTAGAACCCGCGACCCCTTGAGAACACCATGGCGGTCATCGACAGCTATTTGACTCAAGTGCTCGAAAAGAACGGCTCCGACCTGCACTTCCTGGCCGGCGATCCGGCGCGCATCCGCCAGTATGGCGAACTCAAGGCATTGAGTTCCGAACCCCTTGGCGCGGAGATGGTCAAGGCGGCGTTGTACGAAATCATGCCGAAACTATCGGTCGAGCGCTTCGAGGCCAAGGACGGGACCGACTTCGCTTACAGCATTCCGGGCGTCGCGAGATTTCGGGTCAATGTCATGCGCCAGCTGAACGGCATGGGTGCGGTATTCCGCGCCATCCCCTCGAAAGCGCGATCCGCTCAGGAACTGAAGCTTCCCGAGGCCGTGCTCAATCTCTGCAAGCTCAACAACGGCCTCATCCTGGTCACCGGGAAGACCGGCTCGGGCAAGTCGACGACGCTGGCCGCCATGATCGACGACATCAACACGCGAGAGAAAGGACACATACTGACCATTGAAGATCCGATCGAGTTCGTGCACGTGCGCAAGCAGTGCCTCATCAGCCAGCGGGAAATCGGAGTGCATGCCGCCTCTTTTTCGTCGGCGCTGATGTCGGCTCTGCGCGAGGATCCGGACGTCATACTCGTCGGCGAGCTGCGTGACCTCGAAACCATGAGCATCGCGGTGACCGCCGCCGAAATGGGCATTCTCGTGATGGGCACGCTGCACACCAATGGTGCCGCGGCTACCGTCGATCGCTTGGTCAACGCCTTCCCCGCGGACAAGCAACCCCACGTGCGCACCATGTTGTCCACCAGTCTGCGCGGGGTGGTGTCGCAACAGCTCATTCCGACGCCCAACAACCAAGGCCGGGTCGCCGCGCTCGAGATCCTCGTCAATACGCCCGCGGTCGCCAACCTGATCCGCCAGGGCAAGATGGACCAGTTGGAGAACGCCATGCAGAGCGGCGCCGCTTCCGGCATGCGGCTGATGGATACGGCGATTCAAACCCTGCTGGAGCAGCGCCAAATCTCCGGCAAAGAAGCCTACAAGAAAGCCATCAACAAGAGCCGATTCGAACAGTACCGCAACGCTTCCTGAGGAGGCGCTGCGCCCAAGAGGGCGGGCTGACGAAGCCGTCGCGGTCGCGGTAAACTGTCGCGATGACCCGCAAACTTTTCGTAACCACCGCTCTACCCTACGCCAACGGCCCGTTCCATATCGGGCACATCATGGAGTACATCCAGGCCGACATCTGGGTCCGCTTCCAGCGGATGCTCGGCAATGCCGTACACTTCGTCTGCGCCGACGACGCACACGGCGCGCCCATCATGCTCAAAGCCGAGGCCGAGGGCATCTCCCCGCAGGAGCTGGTTGCACGCATTACCGCGGACCGGCCCCGGTACCTGCAAGGCTTTCACATCGGCTTCGACCATTGGTATTCGACGGACTCGCCGGAGAACGTGGCCCTTTCGCAGGACATCTACCTGCGGCTGAAGGCGGCGGGACTCGTCTACGTCAAGCCGGTGGAGCAGTTCTACGATCCCGTGAAGACCATGTTCCTGGCCGATCGCTACATCAAGGGCGAGTGCCCCAACTGCCATGCGAAGGACCAGTACGCCGACGCGTGCGAATCCTGCAGCATCGTCAACTCGCCGACCGATCTGATCGATCCGTACTCGACGCTGTCCGGCGCCAAGCCGCTGATGAAAACGTCCGACCACTATTTTTTCCGGCTGTCGGATCCCCGGTGCGTCGAATTCCTGAGCGCGTGGCTCGACACGCCCGGTCGACTGCAGCCGCAAGTAGTCAATAAAGCCCGCGAGTGGCTCACCGGCAAGGGGGATGAGGCGCTCGGCGACTGGGACATTTCCCGCGACGCGCCCTACTTCGGAATTCCCATCCCCGATGCCCCCGGCAAATATTTCTACGTGTGGCTGGACGCCCCGGTCGGCTACCTCGCGGCATTACGGAACTATTTCGACACCGGCAAGGCACGCGCGCGCGGCGAACCGCGCACCTTCGAGCAGTTTCTCGAGGCTTCCGACACCGAACAGCTGCATTTCATCGGCAAGGACATCATCTACTTTCATACCCTGTTCTGGCCCGCCATGCTGAAGTTCGCAGGCCCTCCCTACAAGGTGCCCGACCACGTTTACGCACACGGGTTCATCATGGTATCCGGCGAGAAGATGTCGAAGTCCCGCGGCACCGGTATCAGCCCGCTGCGCTATTTGGAAATCGGGATGAACCCCGAGTGGCTGCGCTACTACATCGGCGCGAAGTTGAATGCGAATGTCGAGGATCTCGAATTCAACCCCGACGACTTCATCGCGCGCGTGAACAGCGATCTGGTCGGCAAGTACGTGAATATCGCGAGCCGTGCGGCCAACTTCATCACCAAGCATTTCGGCGGCGACCTCGGCTACGCCGGCGACGTTGCGCTGCTCGGGCGCCAAGCACAAGGCATCGCGGCCAGCGTCGCGGAGCACTATGAAGCACGCGATCTGGGCAAGGCGATGCGCGAGATCATGGCTGTCGCGGATCGAATCAACCACGACTTCGATGCGCATCAGCCATGGATTCTTGCCAAGGATCCGGCCAATCGCGCGCAGCTGCAGGACGTGTGCTCGCGCGCGCTGCAGGGTTTCAAACTGCTGAGCGTACTCATCGCACCGGTGCTGCCGCAGGTAGCGGCGCGGGTAGCGCGCGAACTCTTTGGGCTGGATCGGACGTTCCAGTGGAGCGACGCGGCCGTACTGCCCGAGCGTATCAACTCCTATCAGCATCTGATGGCGCGCGTCGATGCGAAACAGCTGGATGCGTTGTTCGAGACGGACAGGGAAAGCGCGGCGGGCATCGCTGCCCCGGCGGGCGCCTCCGACGCGGCAACTTTGGCCGCCGCGGCTGCGGTCGAAGGCAACTCGATCTCGATCGACGATTTTTTGCGCGTCGATCTGCGCGTGGCCAAGGTCATGAGCGCCGACTTGATTGCGGGCGCCGACAAACTTCTCAAATTGCGCCTCGATGTGGGCGAACTCGGGGTGCGCGACATCTTCGCCGGCATACGCGCGGCCTACGAACCGGCGTCGCTGGTCGGCCGGTTGATCGTCGTCGTCGCCAACTTGGAGCCCAGAAAAATGCGTTTTGGCGTATCGGAGGGCATGATGTTGGCGGCAGGCCCCGGCGGCAAGGATATTTTCGTATTGTCGCCCGACTCCGGCGCCCTCCCCGGCATGCGCGTCAAATGACATGAGTGCAGAACCCGCCTGCGACCTCGTGGGGCGTATCGACGGATTGCTCCCGCAGACGCAGTGCACCCGCTGCGGCTACCCGGGTTGTCGACCCTATGCAGCGGCGGTGGCCGGCGGCGAGGCGCAGATAAACCAGTGCCCTCCGGGAGGCAGCGCGACCATTCACGCCCTGGCGCGGCTGCTCGATAGAGAGTTCTTGCCCTTGAACCCCGTGAATGGCGTGGAGTCTGCGCCGCACGTCGCCTGGATCGACGAATCACGGTGCATCGGCTGTGCACGCTGCCTGCCGCCCTGTCCGGTCGATGCCATCGTCGGCGCCGCGAAATACATGCACACCATCTTGGCCGAACGCTGCACGGGGTGCGAGCTGTGCATCGCGCCCTGTCCGGTGGATTGCATCGAGATGCGGCCGGGGCCCGCGCCTGCGGCCAACCAGGCGGGCCTCAACCGCGCGCGCTACGAGGCGCACACGCAACGTCTGCTGCGGCGAGCGGCCGACCGGCAATGCGAGTTGGACGCGAAGAAGGCCTCGGTGCCGCAACGCATTGCGGACGCGCCGCCATAGTCGCGGGAGCGGCTCGTCGCCATGAACGATACCAAACGGCGCGAAATATTCTCGCGGCTTCGCCGGGCCAATCCGGCACCGCGTACGGAGTTGCAGTACAGCTCGCCATTCGAATTGTTGATCGCGGTGATCCTGTCCGCGCAAGCCACCGACAAAGGCGTCAACAAGGCCACGCCCGCATTGTTTCGCGCGGCGAACGCGCCTGCCGCCATGCTCGCATTGGGCGTCGAGGGCCTGGCGCCGTACATCAAGAGCATCGGCCTGTACAACAGCAAAGCGAAGAACATCATCGCCACGTGCAAGGCCCTGGTCACACAGCATGCTGGGCAAGTGCCGACGACTCGTGACGCGCTGGAAGCTTTGCCGGGGGTGGGTCGCAAAACGGCGAATGTGGTACTGAACACGGCCTTCGGCGAGGCGACGATCGCCGTCGACACGCATATCTTCCGCGTTGCCAACCGCACCGGCCTGGCGCGCGGGAAAACAGTGCGTGCGGTCGAGGACAAGCTGCTCAAATTTGTCGCGCCCGAATATCTCCGGGATGCGCATCATTGGTTGATCCTGCACGGCCGGTACGTGTGCAAGGCGCGTGTGCCCGCCTGTCCCAGCTGCGTCATAGCCGATCTGTGCGACTACCGGCACAAGACCAAGGCGGTTGCGTGAGGCGACCCGGCCCGAACTCTCACCGCCGGGTTGGCGCATCGGCCGTCATTTCGCCGCCGGCGTTCCGCCGGACAGCACTTCGAGGAACCGCGCGCGTTCGATATTGCCGCCGCTCAAAATGACACCGACGTTGCGATCGGCCCTGCGCGCGGATTCCTGCAGAAGCGCAGCGAGGGCCGCAGCGCCGGCGCCTTCGGCAACCTGGTGTGTAGCGTCGAAATATACCCGTATCGCCTCGGCTATTTCGTCCTCGCTGACGAGCACCATGCGCGCCGCGCCTCGGCAGATGCACTCGACCGCCTCGACGGTCGGTTCACGCGTCGCGATCCCATCGGCGAACGTGAGTGCGGACGGCATCGCGACGGGCCGCCCGGCAGCAAAGGAGTTGGCCGTCGCCGGCGCATTCACGGCCCCGACGCCGACGATCTCGGTCCTCAGGCCGAGCAAATCGCGCGCCGCGATGAGTCCACAAATTCCCGAGCCCATGCCGACACCGACATAGACTGCATCCAACGCCGGCACGCCGCGAAAGAATTCGAGAGCGTAGCTTGCTACCCCGGCGACGAGATCTCGGTGGAACGATGGTATGAAATGCAGGCCGCGATCAGCGGCGACGCGTTGCGCCTCGTTTTTCGCCTCGTCGAAGTCTCGTCCCGCTTCGATGACGGTGGCTCCGAAGGCGCTCATCGCCGAATTCTGGTCCGGCGAATTGCCCCGGGGTACGTAGATCGTCGCCGCAATCCTGGCACGCGCGGCTGCAAAAGAGACGGATTGACCGTGATTGCCACGCGTAGCGGAAATGACGCCGGGCACACCGGGCATTCGGCGCAACAATCGATCCATGTACACCAGCCCGCCTCGGACCTTGAAAGCGCCCGTCGATGTGTGGTTCTCGTGTTTAACCCAGACGGTGCATCCGGCGCGCTTTGCGAGTTTCGGCCACGCGTACTGCGGGGTGGGCGCCACAGTTCGGTGCACGAACATCGCTGTCTGTTCGAGTTCGTCCAATGTGATGCCGAGTAACGATGCCGTCACGGGCTTGTCCTACATACCCCGATTGGCAAAGTAAGCTTAACCATGTTTCGGCTCCCATTCACAACAATGTCGCAAGTCGGCACGGGCGGTCGGCCCCATACGAGCGGTCAGCCACCCGCGGGCGGTCGCCCGCCAGACGGCGAACCCGCCTACTATCTTAAGCGATAGAATCTCTCTGGTGCCCGTAGAATCCCTCGACACGGCCCTATCCCCCGTCGGGGGAATAACCATCCACCCGTTGGGGGAATAAACCGAGTGTCTCGCGGGTCTTGTACTTCAATGAAGTTTCCTTCGTCGCCGTGAGGGGCCCATCCGGTCGCGCCATGGATGATAGACGCGGACGGTTCGAGGCGCAGGTATTGCCCCACCTGGACGCCGCGCATCGGTTCGCCCGATGGCTGTCGCCTTCGTCCGACGACGCGGACGACGTCGTGCAGGAGGCCATCCTGCGCGCGTATCGCGGATTTGACGCCTTGCGCGGCTCCGATGTGAAGGGGTGGCTGCTCGCCATCGTGCGAAATTGCCACTCGACGGCGCGCACGCGGCAGCGGCGGTGCACCTTCGTGCCGCTGCCGGAGGAGCAGGATGGTCAGGATGGCCACGCGATGATTGCAACCACGCCGGATCCGGAGAGCGTGTCGATCCGCCTGGACCATGAACGCACGCTCGAGCGGTTGCTGTCGGAGTTGCCCGAAGAGCACCGCGAGGTGTTGATATTGAGGGAAATCGAGGACATGAATTATCGCGATATTGCCATGATAACGGACGTACCGATCGGGACCGTGATGTCTCGGCTGGCGCGGGCGCGAGTCGCGCTGAAGGCGCGCTGGGAAGCCGTTCACGGAGCCGCACCGCGTGGCCTGCGCTGAGTCTCTGCGAGCGCAGGCCTACTTCGATGGGGAACTCGACGCCCTGTCGGCCGCGGAGTTTGAACGGCATGTCCAGAACTGCGCCGCCTGCCGCACGCTGCTTCAAGATCTCGAACACACTCGCACCGTGATGCATCGCGGCGTGTTCCCCGGCCATGCTCCACCCGAGCTCGCGGCCCGCATCACGCGCGCCCTCGACGGGGAAACGGCCGACGCGAACCCGCTTTCTCGAGGGCGGAGGCCATCGAGCGGGCGAGCCCGGACGTTTTGGGCAGGCGCTTTCGGCGGCATCGTCAGTACCGGGGTCGCCGCCGGATTCGCCTTCTTTCTTCTTTCGCCCTCGATTGTCGGCAACTCAATGCTCGATGATCTCGTCACTGCCCATGTGCGTTCCTTGATGCCAGCGCATCTTACCGATGTGGTGTCGACCGATAAGCATACCGTGAAGCCTTGGTTTTCCGGCCACGCGGACGTCTCGCCGGTGGTTGCCGACTTTGCGCAGCAAGGCTACCGCCTGGTGGGGGGCCGAGCGGACTACCTGGATCGTCAGCGCTCGGCGGTGGTCGTCTATCAGCATGGTGCACACGTCATCAACGTGTTCAGTTGGGCCGCCGGTAAGCGCTCCTTCCCGAAGAACACGACCCGCCATGGCTATCGCATGGCGTTTTGGCGAGTGGCAGATGTGCAGTATTGCGCCGTTTCCGATACCGGTTGGGATGAACTGATGGGCCTCGTCCAGCTGGTGCAAAATGTAAGCGTCCGCGACAATCCGGAGTAAACGCCAACATGTTCGGTTCTCATACCCGGGATCAGCTGCGCCAGAGCTACTCCGACGCCTGGCGCAAACAACTCGCGGGTTCGCCGCTGACGCCGCTCGAGGCGATGATCGCCGACGTCATCGGATTGCATCCCGAGTATCTGTCGGTGATCGAGGATGCAGAGGCGGCGGTTGCGTTCGAGCCCGACGGCGCGCAGACCGCCCAAAACCCATTTCTTCATTTGGGATTGCACATCGCCGTGCGCGAACAAGTCTCGATCGATCGCCCCCCGGGGGTGCGTGATCTGCATGCCCGGCTGCGCTCACGCTGCGGCGAGGTCCACGGCGCCGAGCATGTCTTGATGGACGCGCTCGCCGAAACCTTATGGGAGGCGCAACGCGCCGGACGCCCACCCGATGAGGCGCACTACCTCGCGCTGGCGCGCGCACGCATCTCCCAACGTTAAGGAACCTTCATCCTGGCTTCATGGGCTTGGCGGTCTCTGGACGATATTCTGGGCCGCGATCCACCCATCCGCCTGCTGAGGATTTCAACTCATGCTTTTTTCCGCGCCCGCGAGGGCCGTCGGCCTATGTCTCATGCTGCCGGGAGCTGTAGGAGCGGCGAGCCCGGCAGCTGCTCAGACGGCATCGGGAACCGCCCCCACCGCTGTCGCTCCAGCGGCAACGGTGGGATCCGCGTCGGACGCCGCGGCGCGGCACGCCAAGCGCACGGAGTGCCTGAAGGAAGCCAAGGCCAAAAAACTCGTCGGGGCCGACAAAAGCTCCTTCCTCAAGGATTGCACCGGCGCTCATTGATCTATATCTCGCTTGCGCCCCGGTGCGGTCCGGCGTGGCCTGGACATGCGCCGCCGCTAGCGTTTATGCTGCCTGGCCGCCAGCCGTGCAGCGCAACCGGGATCCAGCGCGCCCTCGAGAATGGAAGATAAATCCGCGCTACTGCAGAAGCTCCGCATCGATCGCTCCCCGCCGCCGGCCGCCGAGGGTCACGGGCGCTCCCGCCGGGTAATCGCGGGCGTTCTGATTCTCATCGCCCTGGCGGTCGGCGGTTGGTTCACCATGTCCGGCCGCCAAACCCTTGCCGTCCACACGGTCACCGCGCAGCCGATCTCCGGCGGCAATTCCACCGCATCGGTGCTCGACGCGACCGGGTACGTCACCGCGCGGCGCCAGGCCACCGTGTCGGCGCAAATTACCGGCACCTTGACCGAGGTCTTGATCGAGGAAGGTGATCGCGTCAAGTCGGGACAGGTACTGGGACGTTTGGACGATACTGCGCAAAGGGCCTCACTGCAGCAAGCGCAGGCGCAATTCCATTCGGCACAGGCCCTCCTCGTGCAATACGAAGCGCAACTGGCCCAAAGCGCTCGGGACGTCAAACGTGCCGAGGATCTGGTCGAGCGCAAGCTGGTATCGCAGCAGGCGGTGGAGCAGGCGCGCACTCTGGTCGAGACCTCGACGGCGCAGGTACAAGCACAACGCAGGCAGATAGAACTTGCCCAGGCGAACGTCCGCTCGGCACAGGTGCAACTCGACTACTGTACGGTGCGCGCGCCGTTCACCGGCGTGGTGATCGCCAAATCGGCTCAGGTGGGCGAGATCGTGTCGCCGTTCTCTGCGGGCGGTGGCTTCACGCGGACGGGTATTGGTACGATAGTCGACATGGATTCTCTCGAGGTCGATGTCGATGTCAACGAGGCTTACATCAATCGCGTCCAACCGGGGCAACCGGTGGATTCGGTGCTGAACGCCTACCCGGATTGGAAGATTCCCTCGCATGTGATTGCGATCATCCCGACCGCCGACCGCTCCAAGGCAACCGTGAAGATTCGCGTCGGTCTCGATCTCAAGGACGCGCGCATCGTGCCGGATATGGGCGTGCGCGTTTCATTCCTCGATGAGAGGAAACCCGACGCGCGGAATTCGCTGCCGCCGCAGGGAGTACTGGTGCCGGCCGCCGCCTTGCGCAAGGAAGGCGAGAAGGACATCGTATTCGTGATGCAGGCCCAGGCGGCCCGGCGGCGCACTGTAACTTTGGGCAGCAAGGTCGGCGATTCGCGCCAGATTCTGACCGGTGTGAGTGCGGGCGAGGCCGTGATCGTCGATGCGCCGGCCGATCTCAACGACAACGCACGGTTGACCGTCGCCAAGCCATGACGCCCCCCCCATCAAGACCGCAGTCCACGCATCGCGGTGCTGCAGAGGTTGCCATGTCCGAGTCCCTGGTAGAGATCCGCAGCGTCACCAAGACCTACGAGCGCGGCAAGCAGAGAATCGACGTTCTGCACGGCCTGACGCTCGATATCCCAAAGGGCGACTTCGTCGCGCTGATGGGTCCGTCCGGTTCCGGCAAGACCACGCTGCTCAATCTGATCGGCGGTCTCGACCAGCCCAGTGCGGGCGAGATCAGCGTGGGCGGCAGCCGCATCGACCGTCTCTCCAGCGGTCAGCTTGCGCATTGGCGCGCGCACAACGTCGGCTTCGTGTTTCAGTTCTACAACCTGATGCCGGTGCTGAGCGCCGAGGCCAACGTCGAATTGCCGCTCCTGTTGACCAAGCTGTCGGCCGCACAGCGCAAGAAAAACGTTGCCGTCGCCCTCGAAGTGGTCGGACTTGCCGATCGCGCCAAGCACAAGCCGCGGGAACTGTCCGGCGGCCAGGAACAGCGGGTGGCGATCGCGCGGGCACTCGTGTCCGATCCGCAACTGCTCGTCTGTGACGAGCCCACCGGCGACCTCGACCGCAAGACCGCCGATGAGATCCTGGGTTTGCTGCAGGTTTTGAACCGCCAGCACGGCAAGACCGTCGTGATGGTCACGCACGACCCGAAAGCGGCGGAGTTCGCGCGCCGTACCCTGCACCTGGAAAAGGGCCGGCTGCTCGAGCAGGCGGCTTGAGGACGACCACGCCATGACGCGGTCCGGTTTCGTAGTGGCCAACATGTTCCGCAAGAAAACGCGGACCATTCTCACCCTACTGTCGGTGATCACGGCGTTCCTGCTGTTCGGCCTGTTGCAGTCGCTGAGCCATCTGTTCGACGCCGGCGCTGACTTCGTCGGCGCGACCCGGCTCGTTACCCAAGCGCGCGTGTCATTCACCCAGCCTCTGCCGCTCTCCATGGTACCCAAGCTCGAAGCCATCCCGGGAGTGGCCCGGGTGGCGTACTCGCAGTGGTTCGGCGGCGTCTGGCAGACGAACAGTCAAGTGTTCACGTTCGCGCTGGATCCGCAACGCTACCACGACGTGTATCCCGAATGGGTGATGCCCGAGGAGCAATGGAAGGCATTCATCGGCACGCGTACCGCAATGATCGCCGGCAGGCTGCTCGCGGACCAATACGGCTGGAAGGTTGGGCAAAAGATTCCGCTCTCGTCGAACATCTATCCGCAGAAAAACGGCAGCAAGTCGTGGGCTTTCGACCTGGTCGGCATCTATGACGGCAAGGATGAGAATTGGAAAAAGCGGACCAACGCGGTCTTCATCAACCATGAATATTTCGACGAGGCCAATCAGTTCGGCAAGGGACGCACGAACTTCTTCATCCTCAAACTCGCCGAGGGCAGCAACGCCGAGGCGATCAGCAAGACCATCGACGCCATGTTCGAGAACTCGCCGGACGAAACCAAGACCCAGACCGAGAAGGAATTCAATTTGTCCTTCGTCAAGCAGATCGGGGACATCGGCCTGATCGTGCGGTGGATCCTGTTCGCGGTGTTCTTCACCCTGCTGCTCGTCGTCGGCAATACCATGGCGCAAAGCGTGCGTGAACGCGTACCCGAGCTTGCCGTTCTGAAAACGCTGGGTTTTTCCGACGGCAGCGTGCTCGGCTTCGTGCTCGCCGAAGCGATTGCGCTGTGCTTGGCCGGCGGGCTGGTCGGGCTGCTGCTCGCTACGCTGTTGGGTGCCATGGTGGAGAAGGGCACGGGTGGCCAATTTCAACTCAGGGTCGACACATTCGTCTGGTCCGCTGGGGTTGCGGCCATGCTGTTCATGAGTATCGCCGTGGGCCTGCTGCCGGCGCTGCGCGCACGCCGCCTCAAGATCGTCGACGCCTTGGCCGGGCGCTAGCAACCATGTTCAGGCAAATCAGCGCCATCACCGGCATCAACATCAAGAGCATTCCCGAGCGCTGGGCCTCCTCGCTCGTAATCGTCATCGGACTGGCGGGCGTGGTCGCCGTGTTCACCGCGCTGCTGGCGATGGCGGCGGGCTTCGAAAGTACGCTCAAAGCCGCCGGCCGGCCCGACGTCGCGATAGTCATGCGGGGCGGCTCGGATACCGAGATCAATTCCGCTCTCGATCGCGATTCCAGCGACCTCATCAAGCACGGCCGCGGCGTTCGTGCCGGTGCCGATGGCACACCGCTGGCTTCAGCCGAGCTGTTGGTGATCGCTGAGCTCATCCGCAAGGACGACGTCAAGAGCGGCGCGAACATCACCGTTCGCGGTGTCGACCCGGCTGCGTTCGCCCTCCGTCCGCAGTTGAGGATCGTCGCCGGCCGCAACTTCGCGACCGGCGTGCGCGAGTTGATCGTCGGCCGCGGCGTCCTGCGCCAGTTCCAGGGCGCCGACGTCGGCAACGTCGTGCGCATGCGTGGTTCGGATTGGACCGTGGTCGGCGCATTCGAATCCGGCGACGCGAACGAAAGCGAGTTGTGGGCCGATATCAATGTTGCGCGAACCACTTTCGGGCGCAGCGGCTCGAGCTCGGTGCGCGTCGGGCTCGACGGCTCCGAAGGCTTCGACGAACTCAAGAGCGCGCTCGCCGCCGATCCGCGGCTGACCGTCGACGTCATACGCGAGCAGGATTACTACAGCGGCCAGACCAAACAGTTTCGCCAGACGATCGGGGTCCTCGCCGGCGTGGTCACGGCCATCATGGCACTCGGTGCGGTCTTTGCGGCGCTCAACAGCATGTATGCCGCGGTCGCCACCCGCGGCAAGGAGATCGCGACGCTGCGGGCCATCGGCTTCGGCGGTTTCCCCGTGCTGGTCTCGGTAATGATCGAAGCACTGTTGCTGGCGCTGCTCGGGGGACTGCTCGGCGCCGTGCTCGCCTACGTGCTGTTCAACAACCTGTCGGTGTCGACGCTCGGTCAGACCTTCACCCAGGTGGTATTCAATTTCAAGGTGACCCCGCAGATCGTCGTGCAGGGTCTCATCATTTCCGTGGCCATCGGCATGGCGGGCGGTTTCTTCCCGGCGTTACGCGCGGCACGATTGCCCGTGGTGGAGGCGCTGCGCGCTGCGTGAGCGGGCGGCCGTGGCGTAGGCCGCGGCACCGACCGGTTCAACGGGTTCGCTGCTCGATTCGCTTGGCGAGTTCCGACAGATCCACGTCTTCATCGATGGAGATCTCTATCGGAGCGCTCTCTCCCTGGATGGCCGCAGCGGGAGGGCGGGACGGTCTCGGCGGAGGCTTCAGCGGAGCTTTCAGCGCCGTCTTCAGCGCCGGCGGATCGTCCGGCAGCGCACTCGGCGGCGGAGCGCGCGTCCAGTCCCTTTGCTGCTCCATCCACCGCTGGTAACGATCGAATGTCCACATACCATCCTCGCCGCCGGACTGGATCACGTTGGCGATTTGGCTGAACTGTCCCGAGCGTATGGCCCCCTTCGCGCCCGAACTCGCCAGCAGGATTTCGCAACGCGGCACCCGCATCTGGTGCGTCTCCAGAAATTCCAACCGCTGGCAAACCACGCCGACCAGGCAGTCGGCGAGTTGCGCGCGTATATTGGTTTGGATATCGGGGGGAAACGCCATGCAGATGCGGCTCACGCTCTCCGCGCACGTGGCGGAATGCATGGTGGCAAGTACCAGATGGCCCGTCTCCGCGGCGTTCAGCGTCAGCCGTATCACCTCCGGTGTGCGCATTTCGCTGATGACCAGAACATCCGGGTTCTCGCGCAGGGAGTCGATGATGGCCTGCTCGAAACTGGGCGAGTGCGTCGGGATCTCGCGCTGCTGTATGAAGCAGCGGCGATTCGTGAACACGTATTCCAAGGGACTTTCGAGGGTGATGATGTGCCGGGCGCGCGCCGCATTCAATTCCTCGATCAAGGCTGCGAGGGTCGTCGACTTACCGCATCCGGTGGGTCCCGACACCACCACCAGGCCGGACGCCGGCTCGAGCAGCGAGCGCAGATCCGGGTGCAAGTTGCAGGTGCGCAGATCATGCACCGACGGAGCGAGCAGCCGCACGGCAAACGCCAAGCCGCGAATCGTGCGGTACATATTGATGCGGCACCGGGTGCCGCCGAGCACCAAGGAGATGTCGGCCGAGCCGCGCTCCATGAACTGAGCCCAGGCTTCGGCGCCCAAAGTTTCCTTGCCCACCTGCACGGCCTGCGCGCCCGCGATGGCCTCGCCCACCGAGCGCAGTTCCCCGCCCACTCGCACCGTCAATGCGCTGCCGCCCTCCACATGCAAGTCGCTGGCGCCCAATTTGCGCCCGATTTGCACCCAGTCTCGTAGACTCACGCGCGTCTCCTCCTACCGCTTCGGGATGTACAGGTCGGTCAAGGTTCCCTCGAACGCCTCGGCCGAAAACGCCACCGTCTCGGAAAGAGTCGGATGCGCGTGGATGGTCAAGCCGACGTCCGCCGCATCCGCGCCCATTTCGATCGCGAGTCCCACTTCGGCGATGAGTTCACCCGCGTTCGTTCCGACGATTCCCCCGCCTATGACACGGCGCGTCTGGCTGTCGAACAAGAGCTTGGTGAACCCGTCGTCCCGATTGATCGCGAGAGATCGGCCGCTGGCGGCCCACGGGAACATGCCCTTGCCGAATCCGATGCCCCGCGCCTTGGCTTCGATTTCGGTGACGCCCACCCAGGCAATTTCGGGATCGGTGTATGCGACGGAGGGAATGCAGCGTGCGTCGAACGCCGCTTTGTGCCCCGCGGCCACTTCGGCCGCGACTTTCGCCTCGTGCGTGGCCTTGTGCGCCAGCATGGGGGCGCCGGCGATGTCGCCGATGGCGAATATATGCGGGACGTTGGTGCGCATCTGTTTGTCGACGCCGATGATGCCGCGCTTGTCCACGGTCACGCCGGCCGCCGCAACGCTGATCGCATTGCCGTTGGCACTGCGGCCCACAGCGACCAGTACCCGATCGAAGTCCTGCGGCTCGGGCGCGTCCGGGCCGTCGAAGGTGGCGCGCAAACCGCGGGCGTTTGCCTCGAGTTTGCCCACCTTGGTATTGAGCAAAATGCGTTCGTAGCGTTTTTCGATTCGCTTCTGCAGAGGCCGCACCAGATCCCGGTCCGTGCCGGGCATCAAGCCGTCGCTCAATTCGACGACGCTCACCTTCACGCCGAGCGCATCGTAGACGCAGGCCATTTCCAAACCGATGATACCGCCGCCGACGACCAACAACCGTTTGCAATCGGCCGGCAATTCCAACGCACCGGTCGAATCGATGATCCGCGGATCGTCGGGAAATCCGGGCAGACGCACGGACTCGGAGCCCGCGGCAATGATGCATTGTTTGAAATCCAGACGGCGTGGACCCTCGGCGGTCTGCAGTTCCAATGAATGGGGCCCGATGAACTTGGCTTCGCCGTGGACCACGTCCACTTTGCGCTGCTTGGCGAGGCCGCTGAGTCCGGAGGTCAATTTCGTGACCACGCGGTTCTTCCACGCGCGCAACCGATCGTAGTCGATTTGCGGCGGTCCGAAGGCGATACCGTTGGCCGCCATGTCGTGCGCGTCCTCGATGACCTTGGCCGCATGCAGCAATGCCTTCGACGGAATGCAACCGACGTTCAGGCACACGCCGCCTAGCACGGGCCAGCGCTCGATCAGCGTTACCTTGAGCCCCAGATCGGCGGCGCGAAAAGCCGCCGTATACCCGCCGGGCCCGGCGCCCAGCACCACCAGGTCCAGCGCACCCTGCGGGGCTGCCGACGGCTGAGTCGGCACGGCGGGCGCCGGTACATCGGACGTCGCTTTGTCGGGCGGCCCCCCATTGCCGACCCCTGCACCGTCGGGCGGCCCCGCGGATTTGCCGGGCTGTGCGGCATCCGCCGCCGTGACGGTGGCGATCAGCGTACCTGCGACCACTGCGTCGCCCTTCTTGATGTCGATCGACTCGATGACACCCGCCATTGGCGACGGTACATCCATCGACGCCTTGTCGGTCTCGAGCGTGATGAGCGCATCGTCCACTCGGATCGCATCGCCTTTCGCGACCAGCACGTCGAGGACCGTGACGCCCTTGGAGTCGCCCATGTCGGGGACCCTGATCTCGACGATACTCACAACAGGGCCTTCACATCGCTCAACGTCTTGCTCAGAAACACGATGAAGCGCGCGGCTTCCGCGCCGTCGATGACACGGTGGTCATATGACAAGCACAACGGCAGCATGAGACGCGGTATGAAGTTGCCCCGGTCGAATACCGGTTTGTGGATGGATTTGGCCACCCCCAGGATGGCGACCTCCGGCGCGTTGATGATGGGCGTGAAACCCGTTCCGCCGATACCGCCCAAGCTCGAGATCGTGAACGAGCCGCCCTGCATTTCCGCCGCCTTGAGCTTCCCGTCGCGCGCCTTCTCCGAGAGCGCCGCCAATCCGCGCGCGATCTCGAAGATATTGCTGCGATCGGCGGCGCGAAGCACAGGGACCATCAGCCCGTCCGGGGTATCCGCAGCGAAGCCGATATTGAAGTATTTTTTGAGGACCAGATTCTCGCCGGTCGCGTCGAGCGACGCATTGAACCTCGGAAACTCCCGCAGCGCCACCGTGCATGCCTTGACGATGAACGCCAGCGGCGTGAGCTTCACACCCTCCTGCGACGCTTTGCCCTTGAGGGCGACGCGCGCGATATCGAGGTCCGTGATGTCCGCATCGTCGTACTGCGTAACGTGCGGCAGATTGATCCAGCTCGCCTGCAGACGCGCGCCGGAAATTCGTTGAATGCGCGACAGCGGTTTGCTCTCAACCGGACCGAATGCGGCAAAGTCGACCTGCGGCACTTTTGGCAAGGCCGAACCCGGTGCTTCGGGCGGCGCTCGTGTCGTGAGTATCTTCTTGACGTGGGCCTTCACGTCGTCCTGGAGGATGCGCCCCTTCGGTCCGGTCCCTTTGATTTTGCCGAGATCGGCCCCCAACTCGCGCGCAAACTGGCGCACCGACGGGCTTGCGTATGCCAATGAGAACGCCTTCTCGTCGATCGCCGCCGGCTCGCGTGCTGACGGAGCCGCCGCAGGCACCTCGGCTCGGGGTTGCGACGCCGGGGCGGCAGGCATCTCGGCTGCCGGTTGCTGCGCGGCGGGCGCCGGTGCGTCGGTGGCGGCGGCAGGCGTCGCAGCCGGCGCCGCTGCGACGCTTTGGGTGTCCGCGGCGGCGGCCGCCGGTTCGAGCAACAAGATCAACGAACCTTCGGAGACCTTGTCGCCCTGTTTGAGCTTGACTTGGGCAATTCGCCCGGCAGCGGGCGCCGGCACGTCCATGGCCGCCTTTTCGGTTTCGATGGTGATCAACGGCGTCTCTTTGTCGACCTGCTGTCCGTCCTTCACCAGCACGTCGATGACGCTCACATCCTTGAAGCCGCCGATGTCGGGGACCAGAACCTCGATTGGTGTTGCCACTATGTTCGCCTAAACCGACAGCGGGTTGGGTTTTTCCGGATCGATGCCGAACTTCTGCATGGCGTTCGTCACCGTCTGCATGTCGATTTTTCCCTCGTCAGCCAGCGCTTTGAGCGCTGCTATCACGACGTAGTGCCGATCGACTTCGAAGAAACGACGCAGTTCCGCGCGTGAGTCGCTGCGGCCGAAACCGTCGGTGCCGAGTACCGAATAGCGGCCCGGCACCCATTGCCGGATCTGGTCGGCCACGGTTTTCATATAGTCGGTTGCGGCGATGAACGGACCTTCACTGCCCTTGAGCGCCTGCTGGATGTAGGTCTGCTTCGGCGGCTCATTGGCGTGCAGAAGATTCCAACGCTCGATGGCGAGCGCATTGCGCCGAAGTTCGCTGAAGCTGGTGACTGAAAACACGTCCGCCGGCACGCCGAAATCTTTTTCCAGCAGATCCGCCCCGGCAAGCACCTCGCGCAAGATCGTGCCCGCGCCGAACAAGGTTGCGCGGACCTTGCCGCGGCCGCCGATCCGCAGCAGATACATGCCGTTCAAGATCCCTTCCGCGACGCCGGCGGGCATGGCCGGGTGCGCGTAATTCTCGTTCATGCAGGTGATGTAATAGAAGACGCTTTCCTGTTCTTGGTACATCCGCCGCATGCCGTCCTGCACGATCACCGCAAGCTCATAGGCGTACGCGGGATCGTAGGCCACGCAGTTCGGCACGGTCGAAGCGAGCAGGTGGCTATGCCCGTCCTGATGCTGCAAGCCTTCGCCCGCGAGCGTGGTACGTCCGGCCGTACCGCCCACCAAGAATCCACGCGCTTGGCTATCCGCCGCCGCCCAAATGAAATCGCCCACGCGTTGGAAGCCGAACATGGAATAATAAATATAGAAGGGAATCATGCTGACGCCATGATTCGCGTACGCCGTGGCAGCCGCCAGCCAGGAACACAGGCTGCCCGCTTCGTTGATGCCCTCCTCCAGAATTTGACCCTGCTTGTCCTCGCGATAGAACATCAGCTGATCGGCGTCCTGCGGCGTGTACAGCTGCCCCACCGAAGAATAGATGCCCACTTGGCGAAACATGCCTTCCATGCCGAAGGTCCGAGCCTCGTCCGGAACGATGGGCACGATGTGCTTGCCGACGTTCTTGTCTTTTATCAAGGTGGTCAAAATTCGCACCAACGCCATGGTGGTAGAGATTTCGCGATCAGCGGTGCCCTCCAGCAGCGCAGTGAACGCCTCGAGCGGCGGTACCACCAGCGGCGGTGCGGAGGAATGGCGCTCGGGAAGGTAACCGCCGAGCGTCGCCCGGCGCTCTTGCAAATACTTCATCTCCTCGCTGTCGGGTGCCGGTTTTCGGAACGTCAACCCCTTGATCTCTTCGTCGGAGATCTGGATGTTGAAACGATCGCGCACCGCTTTGAGGGCTTCGTCCCCAAGCTTCTTCTGTTGATGCGCCGAGTTCAGCCCCTCGGCCGCCTTACCCAGCCCGAATCCCTTCACCGTCTTCGCCAAGATCACCGTGGGTGCACCCTTGTGCGCCATGGCGGACGCGTAAGCCGCATACACCTTCTGCGGATCGTGACCACCGCGGTTGAGGCGCCATATCTCCTCGTCGGACATATTGGCGACCATCTCCTTCAGTTCGGGATACTTGCCGAAGAAGTGCTCGCGCGTGTACGCGCCGCCCTTGGATTTGAAATTCTGATACTCGCCGTCGACGCATTCTTCCATCAACCGCTTCAGCAGTCCCTTCTGATCCCGCTCGAGCAGTGGGTCCCAACGCGAACCCCACACGACTTTGATGACATTCCATCCGGCGCCCAAAAAAGCCGCCTCGAGTTCCTGAATGATTTTGCCATTGCCGCGTACCGGCCCGTCGAGCCGCTGCAGGTTGCAATTGATGACGAAGATCAGATTATCGAGCTTCTCGCGCACCGGCATGGTGAGGGCGCCCATCGATTCCGGCTCGTCCATTTCGCCGTCGCCCAAGAAAGCCCACACCTTTCGGTCGGACGGTTGGACGATGCCGCGGTGCTCCAGGTAGCGCACGAATCGTGCCTGGAAGATGGCGGTCATGGGACCCAGACCCATCGACACGGTGGGGAATTGCCAGAAATCCGGCATGAGCCAGGGATGCGGATAGGAAGACAAGCCTCCGCCTCCGACTTCCTGCCGGAATCGCAGCAGCTGACTCTCGTCCAGACGGCCTTCCAAGTAGGCCCGCGCATAGATTCCGGGGCTCGAATGCCCCTGCATGAAAATCATGTCGCCGGGGTGAGCGGCACTCTTCGCCCGCCAAAAATGATTGAATCCCACCTCGTACAGTGTCGCCGCGGACGCATAACTGGCAATGTGGCCGCCATATTCGGAACTCACGCGGTTGGCCTGCACGACCATCGCGAGGGCATTCCAGCGCATGTACGCTTCGTTACGGCGCTCCAAAGAGCGGTCGCCCGGATAGTCCGGTTCCTGCGCCTTGGAAATCGTATTGAGATAGGCCGTATTGGGTTTGAAGGGCAGATAGGTGCCGGAGCGGCGCGTGAAGTCCACCAGCTTTTCCAGCAGGAAATGCGCGCGCTCCGGCCCCTGCGCGCGCAGAACGGAGTCGATCGACTCGAGCCATTCCTGTGTTTCGGTGGGATCGATGTCTTCGTACGGGGAATGCGGTGTCATATTTAAGCCTTATGCGGCAAGCATGCGCGCATGCACATACTCACGTGTCCTGTTAAGATGACGCACGTTACAGGGCCCTTGCGCGAACTGCCCCAGAGATTTTACCAGGGGATTTTAACAGCGCTATCTTCGGGGTTTGGTTTTTCACGGTCAAGCAAGAATGAGCCGGCGGATTCCCGCGTACGCTTGCGGTTTAACAGATATGCCGATGCGCTTGCCCTTCAGTTCGCTACTGGTTCCCGTGCGCCACGTCCGCGCGCGCCTGACCCCCGCGAAACTCGCCCAATATGGGTGCGCCATCGTATTCTTGCCCGCCGCGCCCGCCCCGGGCGATTGGGCCGCGCTGCCCTATGGCAATCTGCTGCGCGACCTCTATCAGCGCAAGGAACGTAAACCCGGCGCCAGCGTGCAGCTCAGGGTGGGCGCACATGCGGAAACGTTGCTGCTGGCGGTGTGTGTGGCCGAAACGGCGAGCACCTTCGAAAGGCTGCAAGCGGCTGGAAAATTCGCGCGGATCGCCCTTGAGGATGAGCCGCAATCGGTGCTCCTGAGCGCGCAGGGGTGCGGCCAGGAGGCCGCCCAAGCCGCGCTGCATGCGGCGATCGCGGCGCTGGAAGCGGCCGCATTTCGCTTCGCCGCCTTCAAGAGCAAGCCGAAACCGCACCGCCCGCCGGCGCGGATCGACCTGGCGGTCGCGGGTAAGTTGGCCGATCTCGATGTCACCCTGGCAACCGCGGCGGGCAACAATCTGGCGCGTTGGCTCACCGCCTTGCCGCCGAACAGGTTGGACGCCGGCGGCTACCGGCGCTTGTTGCAGGAACTGGCACGCCGCCTGGATCTGGACTTCAAGTTCTACAGCGAAGCCCAGTTGAAGCGGCTCGGCGCGGGAGCTTTTGTCGCCGTTTCGCAAGGCAATGGCGCCCGCGATGCCGGAATCGTGTACCTCGCGTATCGGCGGGGCGTCGTTACGCGGGGCGGCCAACCGCCGGGCGTCGCTACGCGGGGCGGCCAACCGCCGTCCAAGGCGAGCCCGGCCGCGGTGTCTCTGGTAGGCAAGGGGATTTGCTTCGATACCGGCGGCACCAATCTGAAGACTCATAAAGGCATGCTCGACATGCACATCGACATGGAAGGCAGCGCGGTCGCCGTGGGGAGCCTCTACGCATTGCATGCGTTGCGCTCGCCCCTCGCCGTGGATTGCTGGGTGGCCATCACGGAGAACCGCACCGGGCCGTTGGCGTACAAACCGCAGGATGTGGTCCGCGCCTACGACGGCACCACCATTCAGGTCATCCATACCGATGCCGAAGGGCGCATGGTGCTCGCCGACACCTTGTGTCTTGCCGCCGCCAAGAAGCCGCGCGCCATCATCGACTATGCCACGCTGACGGGGGCTTGCGTGTACGCGTTGACCGAGCGCTACAGCGGTGCGTTCACCAATCGCCCCGGGGCACGCGCTGAGATCGAAGCCGCGGGGACCGCCAGCGGCGAACGTGTCTGGTGCTTTCCGATGGATGCCGACTTCGATTCGGACCTGGAAAGCCCGGTTGCCGACATAATGCAGTGCGCGACCGAAGGTAAGGGCGACCATATCCTTGCGGCGCGCTTCTTGAATCGTTTCGTGCCCAAGAACATCGCCTGGCTGCACTTGGATCTTTCCTCCGGATCGCGGACGGGCGGGCTCGCACACATTCCTACGGAAATCACGGGATTCGGCGTGCGCTATACGCTCGACCTCCTGCGGCGCGGATGGCCCGCGGCGGCGGGTACGGCATGAACCGCTTGACGATTCAGCGCCCCGACGACTGGCACGTGCATCTGCGCGACGGGGCGGCGCTCGCATCGGTGGTGAAATTCACCGCGGAGCGGTTCGGTCGCGCCATCGTGATGCCGAATCTCAAGCCCGCAATTACCTCGACGGCTGAGGCTGCCGCATATCGCAAGCGGATCGTCGCGGCGCTTCCGGCCAACATCCGGTTCGAGCCGCTCATGACGCTGTATCTGACGGACACCACCGCGCCGGACGAAATCGATCGCGCGAAAGCGGCCGGGGTCGTTCACGGCGTGAAGCTGTACCCGGCCGGCGCCACCACGCACTCCGATGCGGGCGTCACCGATATCCGCAAGACCTATCCGACATTGGCGCGCATGGAAGAACTTGGCCTGCCCTTGCTGGTGCATGGCGAGACCCCGGGCGCGGACGTGGACGTATTCGATCGCGAGACGCATTTCATCGATGCCGTGCTCACACCGCTGCTGCAGCGCTTCCCCGCCCTGCCGACCGTGTTCGAGCACATCACCACGGCGGGTGCCGTCGAGTTCGTGCGCGGCGCGCGTAGCGGCGTGGCAGCGACCATCACCCCCCAGCACCTGCTCCACAATCGCAATGCCATTTTTGCGGGCGGCATCAAGCCGCACTTTTATTGCTTGCCGATTCTGAAGCGCGAGCACGACCGGCAGGCGCTGCTCGCGGCCGCCACGAGCGGCGATCCGCGATTCTTTCTCGGCACGGACAGCGCTCCGCACGAACGCGCATCCAAGGAGAACGCATGCGGTTGCGCCGGCATGTTCACGGCCCATGCGGCGATCGAGTTGTACGCTGAAGCTTTCGACGCAGTGGGCCGGCTCGATCGTCTGCAAGGTTTCGCCAGCCATTTCGGCGCCGACTTCTACGGTCTGCCCCGCCACGACGATGTCATCACCTTGATCAAGGAGCCTTGGGTGCCCCCAGCAACTTACGATTTCGGCAGCGGCGCACTGGTACCGTACCGCGGGGGCGAGATTGTCGCCTGGCGTCTCGAATCAGCGGCGCACGCCTGATGCAGATCGCGCCCATCACGTTCGCGACGCGCTTTCGCGGCTTCCTTCCGGTGGTCGTCGACGTCGAAACCGGCGGCTTCAATTGTCAAACGGATGCACTGTTGGAGATTGCCGCGGTTTTCGTCGAAATGCGCAGCGACGGCACGCTGGCGCGCGGCGAAACCTTTCGCTATCACGTCATCCCGTTTCCCGGGTCGAAAATGGAGCCCGCCTCCATGGCGGTAAACGGAATCGATCCCCATCACCCGTTGCGTCCCGCCATTTCCGAAGAAGACGCCTTGCAGCGCATATTCCGCGAAGTGCGCAACGCCGTTCGCGCCGCAGATTGCAGCCGCGCCGTTCTGGTGGGCCACAACGCCTTTTTCGATTTGAATTTCCTGAACGCCGCGGTGGCGCGAACGCAGATCAAGCGCAATCCCTTCCACCCGTTCACGAGTTTCGATACCGCCACGCTGGGCGGAGTGGCCTTCGGCCAGACCGTGCTGATGCGCGCGACTCTCGCCGCAGGCTTGGAGTGGGACAGCTCCTCGGCGCATTCGGCCGCCTATGATGCGGAGCGCACGGCGGATCTATTCTGCATCGTCTGCAATCAGTTCCAGAATGCATTCGACGCCAGCCGCAGGCGCTTGGCGTCGATGGGACCGCTGGAGATCGACCCGGAACCGCCCGCCGGACCCTGAACCCTCAAATTCGCGTAGCGGTGAGGCCGCCTAGGCGGCGACCGCGCCGGCTTCGGCCAGCAGCTGCTTCAGTTCGCCGCTCTTGTACATCTCGACGACTATATCGCAGCCGCCGATGAGCTCTCCGTTCACATACAGCTGCGGAAAGGTCGGCCAATTGGCATACGTCTTCAGGGCCTCACGCACTTCCGGATCTTCGAAGATATTGACGTGAGCAAATTTCGCCTTGCTCGCCCGCAGCGCGCCCACGGTTTGAGCCGAAAATCCGCATTGCGGAAAATCCGGCGTACCCTTCATATAGAGCACCACGGGTTCGGCCGACAGCTGGCTCTTGATTCGTTCGATAGCATTCATGGTCCACATTCTCCAAGTAAGTACGGGCTACGGTGCCCGTTCGCCTGCGGAATCAGCAGGGCGGCGATCGGCCGCCCAGTTCAGCACGGCCCGCTGCTCGGCGGGACTCATGTCTCCCCAACGGGCTATTTCACCCATTGTACGATAACAGCCCAGGCAGATCCCATGTGAGTCGAGGGAGCAAACATTGATACAGGGCGATGCGGGCGCTGCCGGGGACATCGTTGAATTATTGGGGCTGGCCCCCTATTCTTCCACCCCCTCCGACGGGGATTCTTTCAGTTCCCCCGGCGCCGGCCCGGCTACGGCGGGGTTGCGAGGCTCGAACATGTTGAAAACGATTCCGCCCATCCCGGTACCCGATGACCTGCCCGCTCAGGTCGACCGAGCGCTCGCCGAGGATATCGGCAGCGGCGATGTCACCGCAGCCCTCATTCCGGCAGGACGGTTCGGCCGAGCATCGGTCATCACTCGTGAAGCGGCCATTCTGTGCGGCATACCTTATGTCAACGCCAGCTTCGCGCGCGTGGATCCCGCTGCGCGCATTGACTGGAAGGCGGCCGAGGGCGCCGCGGTGACCGCCAACCAGGTGTTGTTCACGGTCGAAGGCCATGCCCGCGGTTTGTTGACGGCCGAGCGTACGGCCCTGAATTTTTTGCAGCTGTTGTCGGCCACCGCCACGGCGGCCCATGCCTACGCGGTGCTGATCGAAGGCACGAACTGCCGGGTGCTCGATACGCGCAAGACCGTGCCGGGCCTGCGCTCGGCGCAAAAATATGCCGTGCGGGTGGGCGGCGGTCACAACCACCGTATGGGCCTCTACGACATGATTCTCATCAAGGAAAATCACATCATGGCGGCCGGTTCCATCGCCCGAGCGGTGGCGAGCGCCAGAGCCTCGGGCGCCCGCGTTCCCGTGGAAATCGAGGTGGAGAGCCTGGACGAACTGCGGCAGGCCATCGCGGCGGGTGCGGACATCGCCCTGCTGGACGAATTCCCGCTGCAGGGGATGCGCGAGGCTGTGGCCGTGAACCGCAGCTCGCAGCATCCGTTGAAATTGGAGGCTTCCGGCGGCGTCACGCAAGAGAGCATTCGCGCCATCGCGCTGACGGGCGTCGACTATATTTCGGTGGGGAGCATCACCAAGCATGTGCGCGCGGTGGACTTGTCCATGCGCTTCGAATGGCAGCCTTGATGGACGGCCCCCGCCGCGGCGGTGGGCACCCGCCCCGGGGAGCGGGCGGCTGCTACACGATGTTAGCGGCCTTGAGCACGCGCTGCGGCTGCGAGACGCCGTAGCCCTGCGCGTAGTCGACGCCAAGGCTGCGGAGCATGTTGATGATCTCCACGTTCTCGGCAAACTCCGCAATGGTCTGTTTGCCCGTCAAATGGCCGATCTCGTTGATGGATCGGACCATTTCGCGGTCAATGGGATCGTGCAGTATCTCTTTGACGAAACTGCCGTCGATTTTCAGGAAATCCACCGGGAAGTGCTTCAGGTATCCGAACGAGGACAAGCCGGTGCCGAAGTCATCGAGCGCGAACTTGCAGCCCAGCTCCTTCAATGCCTGAATGAAGCGGTTGGCCTGGGAGAAGCTCGCAATCGCGGCCGTCTCCGTGATCTCGAAACAGATCTTGGTGGCATCCAAACCGCTGCGATGGAATTGTTCGATGACGTACGGCAGGAATTTATCGTCTGCCAAACTTTGGCCCGACAGGTTGATCGAACACATGGCGAGCTTCTCGCGCTCGTCCGCTTCCGATACCAGCCATCGGAAGGCATTTTCGATGACCCACCGATCGATCTGGGGAGTGATGCCGTATCGCTCCGCCGCCGTGATGAAGTTGTCCGGCGCCACGATCTTGCCTTGCTCGTCGCGCATGCGCAGCAGCAGCTCGTAGTGCGTTCCCTCCTCTATTTTCTGCAACGGTAGGATGGTCTGCCGGAAGAGCTCGAAGCGGCCCTCCTCGAGCGCGTTGTTGATGCGGGCCGCCCATTGCATCTCGCGGCGTCGACGCATCAGATCGATGTCGTTTTCTTCGAAACTGTGGACGCGATTGCGGCCGGCTTCTTTCGCCGCCTGGCAGGCGCTGTCGGCGGCGCTCAATACCGATGCCACGTCGGCATTCTCGGCGGAGATCGGCACCACGCCGATGCTGGCGCCGAGCCGGAATGTGCGCTCTTCCCAGGTGAACTTGAAATTGCGCACCGCTTCGCGCAAAGCTTCGGCCGTACGCATGGCTTCATCCAGCGAACAGCTCTCCAGCAATACCCCGAACTCATCGCCGCCCAGCCGCGCCAACGTATCGCGCCAACGAACTTTGGACTTGAGGAGGGCGCCGACCTGTCCCAGCAGGGCGTCGCCGGCGCTGTGGCCGCACGTATCGTTGACGATCTTGAACTGGTCCAGATCCAGGCAGCACAGGGCGTAGGAGGTCTCCCGGGCCTTGGCGCTCTTCAGGGCGCGCTCCATCCGGTTCTCGAATTCACGGCGATTCACCAGGCCCGTGAGCACGTCATGACTTGCGTGGTAGCTCAAGCGCCGGTTGAGTTCACGCGCTTCACTCACGTCGTGGAATACCAGCACGCCGCCCGAGACGGCGCCGCTGCCGTCGCGAATGGGCGATGCCGTGCTTTCGACGTAGATCTCGTTGCCGTCGCGGCGAATGAGCAGCATCGGTCTCACCGACTTGATCGAACGCGTGCGGCGGATGGCCACGGCCAGGGGGTTTTCGAGCGGTTCGCAAGTCTCCTCGTGGAACGCTCGGAAGATCTCTTCGATGGCACGGCCTTGGCTATCCTCGAGCCGCCAGCCCGTGAGCGCTTCGGCGACCGGATTCAGATAGTCGATCACTCCTTTGGCATCGGTGGTGATGACGCCGTCGCCGATGCTTTGCAGCGTGATCTGCGCGCTCTCTTTCTCCCGGAACAGCGCTTCCTCATAGAGCTTGCGCTCGGTGATATCGAGTTCGACGCCCACCAATCGCAACAGTCGTCCCTTGTCGTCGACGCGTGCCTTGGCGCGGCTGATGACCCAGCGCCACTCGCCGCTGGCATGCCGCATTCGATGCAGACTTTCGAATATCGGCGTCTTGCCCGCCACATGATCGCGGATAGCCGACTGCACGCGCGACATGTCGTCGGAGTGAACCAGCGTTCGCCAATCCGGCGCCTGCCCCACGCCGACTTCGTCGTAGCCCAGCATCGCCTTCCAGCGCGGCGATAAATACACTCGATTGTTGAGGGTATCGAAGTCCCAGAGTCCATCGTTGGCGCTATAGAGCGCCAGTTCATTGCGCTCTTCCAAATCGCGCAGTTGAGCTTCGATCTCGATGCGCCCGAGTCCCGCCGACAGGCTGCTGCCGATGAGCTTCATGAGTAGATGTAGCTGAACTTCCCAGCTCTCTCGCGGACGGGCGCCGGCGAGTCCCAGTACCCCGGCTGCGCGCCCCTCGACGTGATATCCGATCATCAGCACCGACCCGATGCCCAATTCACACCACAGCGCCGCGTCTTCCGTCTGGTCGGCTCTGGGTTTGGCGGTATCGCGGAACTCGGACACGCGCAGCGACGCGAGGCGCGACCGCAACCAAGGCATCGCATCCAGGCTCTGACCGCGCAGTTGCTCCGGATTGCCGGTGGCCAACATGCCGCGCGCCGCCTGCACGTCGGCGAAGACCTGAAGCTCCTGATCCAACGTGATATGGAAGACCGTGTCGACGCGCGTCGCCTCGCGCAGCAGTTCAAGGTTCGAGAAAATACACTCGGGGGCGGTCGCCGCGGTCATGCTCTGAAAATCCACCGCGATCTTCGTGCAGATGACATCGAGCCCCACGGCCGGGCGCACACCTCGGCGCGGCCAGACTTGCGGCGACAGAATATCTGACGCGGTCAAGTCGGTGTGTCGGGGATCGGTGGGTGCTATCGCCATGCGCCGTCAGGTGCCCCGGAAAATAAGATTGCGGTATGGATCAACAGTTTGCCATCGATTCGAGCGTAAAACCGAATGTGTCACACAGTTTCAGGGCTTGAGGACACCTACATACAACTGAATTCTCGCATAGTTCGTAAGGATTACAAGCTAACCAATTGTATTGACGAGCTTAAGACGCAAATTCATTCCAGCGCCTTTTTCGCTTGCATGTACAGCGATTTCAGCCGACCCTCCATGTCTGCTTGGTGCCGCTCCAACCCCACGGCATCCAAACCCTTCGGGATGTAAACCGGCTCGCCCACCGCGATGGCGATCCGCGCCAAGGGCTTCGGAATGACGAACTGATCCCATTGAATCTTCCAAGCACGCGATGCCGCGTACGCCATGGGAATGATGGGCCGTTGCGACAGCTGGGCGAGCAGCACGGCCCCAGGCTTGAACTTCCAACGAGGACCGCGCGGACCATCGGGCGTAATGGCGGGCGACACGTTGTCGCGCGCCAGCGCCTGGTAGTAGTCACGCAGCGCGCGAGCGCCGGTGTGCGAGGAGGAGCCGCGGATCACTTCACCGCCCACGCTGCGCACGATCATGGCCCCAATTTCCCCGTCCACCGACGGGCTTATCAAAAAGCCGAGCTTTACGCCGCTCATCCTGAGCGCCAACAAGTGTTTGACGCAGAACAGCTGATGTTGATGCCAGTAAACCGGAATGAACGACGGAGCAGTTCCAAGCGCCTGGGAGATGTGCTCGCTGCCCGCAATACTCACCACTCGGGACCAGCGCCAAACCAGGCGCACCAGTGAGAGTCCTACCGGGACGGCCATCTTGTAGAGAACCCGCCGGGCGGCGGTCAGCCGACGGCTCGAGCGCGTCCGCTGCTCGTAGATGGTATTGCGAAGCTCGCCCCCACCGGGCGTTTCGCCGCGACCAGCGGAGTTTTCACGGCCATCGGGCGTTTCACCCTGATCGGTTTTTCTTTGCACGGCCACATTGTCGGGAAGCGCGCCGAGCCGCGCAAGGCCGGGCCGCGCACCGGCCGGGGCGCGC
>JALYHU010000045.1 GCA_030776345.1 Pseudomonadota bacterium
GCGCCGCGATGCCCGGCGCCGGGATTCCCTGCAGATTGGCCGACACGCTCTGCACCGGCGCAGCGGCGTCGCCGCGCCGCGATGGGGCGGCGCCCAACAATGCGGGTCTCCACCAGACCAATAGAAACGCGGCAGCGAGACCGACGATAGCTGCTCGGAACAAGAAACCCGCGAGGACGCGTGCTCTCTGCAATTAATATCGCTCCTCATGCCTGCGGGGCCAACCACTTATCTGTGTATAATGCGCTCCGAATATTCTTTGGGAAACACTACCGCTATAGGGGTTTGCGTGAAGATTTGTCAACATTGTTCGGGAGCGATCGAATGACTGATGAGGTTGACCACAGCCGGCGACGATTGTTGACGGCGGCAACCGTCGGTACCGGTGCGATCGGCGTTGCGTTCGCGGCGGTGCCTTTCCTCGCTTCCTGGCAGCCGAGCGCGCGCGCGAAGGCGCTGGGCGCTCCCGTGGAGGTCGATGCGTCGAAGCTGGAAGTCGGCCAGATGCTGAAGGTGGTCTGGCGCGGCCAACCGGTATTCATCGTGCGCCGAGCCAAGGGGGCGGTCGATCAGCTGACCGGCCATGACGATTTGTTGGCCGACCCCAAGTCGGAAGATTCGCTGCAGCCATCGTACGTCACGGGGCCGGCGCGCGCGCTGAATCCGGAATACTGGGTGGGCCTGGCCGTCTGCACGCATTTGGGTTGTTCGCCGATGGGCGCGTTCGAGCCGAACAATGCGACGCAGCTGGCGGGCACGGACTTGGGCCAAGGGTGGCCGGGCGGTTTCTATTGCCCCTGTCACGGCTCGAAATACGACATATCCGGCCGTGTCTTCAAGGGCATGCCGGCGCCGAAGAACCTCACGGTTCCTTCTTATACGTTCTCGGGGGATGCACGCATTTCGATAGGCGTGGATGCCGCCCCCGAGTCCGCCCAGAAGACAGCTTAGTTGACGAAGAAGAGGTTGAGCGATGGCCGCAGCACCTGAACCCGCCGATCCCGGCACCTCCCGAGGCTTGATCGCGTGGATCGATCAGCGCTTTCCCCTGACCAAATTGTGGAAGGAGCAAGTCGCCGAATATTACGCGCCGAAGAATTTCAATTTCTGGTACTACTTCGGCTCGCTCGCGCTCTTGATTCTCGTGCTCCAGTTGATCACGGGCATTTTTCTCACGATGAATTACAAGCCGTCGGCCGCCGAAGCGTTTTCCTCGGTGGAATACATCATGAGGGATGTCGACTGGGGCTGGCTCATTCGCTACATGCACTCGACCGGGGCGTCGGCGTTCTTCATCGTCGTGTACCTGCACATGTTCCGCGCGCTGCTCTATGGATCGCACCGCAAGCCGCGCGAGTTGTTGTGGATTTTCGGATGCTTGATTTTTCTGCTGTTGATGGCCGAGGCTTTCATGGGTTATGTGCTGCCGTGGGGCAACATGAGCTTCTGGGGGGCACAGGTGATCGTTTCCCTGTTCGGCAGTCTGCCCGTGATCGGCGGCGGACTGGTGGAGTGGATTCGCGGCGATTACGTCATTGCGGACGCCACCTTGAACCGTTTCTTCGCGCTGCACGTGGCCGCGGTGCCGCTGGCGCTGGTGTTTCTGGTGATTGCGCATCTGATGGCGCTGCATGAGGTGGGATCGAATAATCCCGACGGCATCGACATCAAGAAACACAAGGACTCCAAAGGACACTATCTCGACGGTATTCCGTTCCACCCGTACTATACGGTGAAGGATGTGGTCGGGGTGGCCGGATTCCTGCTGATTTTCTGCGGCGTCATTTTCTTCGCACCGACTTTCGGCGGATTGTTCCTGGAGTCGCCGAATTTCGAGCCGGCCAATCCGCTGCAAACACCCCCGCACATCGCGCCGGTCTGGTATTTCACGCCGTTCTACGCCATGTTGCGCGCGGTGCCCTCGTTCGCAGGCACGCAGGTCTGGGGTGTGCTGGTCATGGGCGCGGCGATCGTGGTGCTGTTCTTCGTGCCGTGGCTGGACCGTTCGCCGGTTCTGTCGATCCGCTACCGGGGACCCATTTATAAGGTCGCTCTGGCCATTTTCTCGGTGTCGTTCATCGTGCTGGGCGTTTGCGGATTGAAGCCGCCGGCCGGCATCTATCCGCTGTTGGCGAAGATCTGCACGGGACTCTATTTCGCTTTCTTTTTGCTGATGCCCTGGTACACGAAGATCGACAGCGTGAAGCCGGTGCCTGAGAGGGTCACGGGACATGCATAAGTCTTTGGTAGCGTTGGCGGCCGTGCTGCTGGCGACGGGGATCGGGACGCGCCTCGCCGCGGCCGAGGAAGGGGGGGCGCTCCCGCCCTCGGGAACCGATATCAACAATATCGAGTCGCTGCAACGCGGGGCGCGTAATTTCATGAATTACTGCTCCGGCTGTCACTCGCTCAAGTACATGCGCTACAACCGCGCGGCGAAGGACCTGGAGATACCGGAGGCGGAACTTGCGGCCAATTTGATGTTCACGTCGGATAAGCCGTTCGACACCGTCAACAGTTCCATGCCTGCCGATGCCGAAGGCTGGTTCGGCAAGCAGCCGCCGGATTTGTCGCTGATCGCTCGATCCCGGAGCGTCGACTATATCTACGCCTTCCTGAAGGGATTTTATGTGGACAAAACCCGCATCTGGGGCACCAATAATCTGATTCTGCCGGGCGCTGCGATGCCGGACGTGGTGGCGGATTTGCAGGGACTGCAGAAACCCGTTTTCAAGAATGAACCGGACGAGCGCGGCAACGCCAACATGGTCCTCGTGGGGGTCGAGCAGATGACCCCGGGCGCGATGAAGCCAGAGGAGTATGATCAGTTCGTCCGGGACACCGCGAACTTTCTCGACTACGCGGGCGAGCCGGTCAAGGCAAAGCGTCAATCCATGGGCGTTTTCGTGATTCTGTTTCTGCTCGTGTTCTTTGCATTCGCGTACATGCTGAAGAAAGAATATTGGAAGGACGTCCACTGACGAGGGGATCTCCTTTGCGTCCTAAGGTCCCAGGAGATCGCGTTTGGCACGTCGCTCGGTGATGACTCTGTTTTCGGCACCGACTGATGCTTGGAGTCATCGGGCGCGCCTGGTGCTTGCCGAGAAGGGAATCGCGATCGAGCTGGTCAACGTCGACCTGCGCAAGTTGCCGGAAGATCTGCTCGATCTCAATCCGTATCACAGCGTACCGACGCTCGTGGATCGGGATTTGGTGTTATACGACTCCCGGGTCATCATCGAGTATTTGGACGAGCGCTTCCCGCATCCACCCTTGATGCCCATCGACCCGGTCACCCGCGCGCAATTTCGCGTGGCGCTCTACCGGGTGGAGCGCGACTGGTATGCACTGGCCCACGACATCGAACAGGGTGCCCTCTCGAAGACCGCGGAGCACAGCCGCAAGGTGCTTGGCGAGGCCATATGCGCCAGCGCCGACGTGTTCAAGGCGAAGCCGTTTTTCCTGAGCGATGAATTCTCGCTGGTCGATGCCAGCATCGCGCCTATCTTGTGGCGTCTGCCCTCCTACGGTATAGAGCTGCCCATACAAGCTCAGCCCATCGTGAAGTACATGAACTCGATCTTTTCGCGCTCCACTTTTCGTGCCTGTCTATCCGAGGCCGAACGCGGTATGCGCCATTGAAGCCGCGCCGCCCGTATTTGCTCCGTGCCTTGCACGAATGGATCACCGATAGCGGGGAGACACCGCACATCGTCGTGGACGCAGCGGCGCAGGGCGTGACGGTGCCGCGCCAGTACGTGAAGGACGGAAAAATCGTCCTGAACGTCAGCTTTTCCGCCACGCAGATGCTGAAGCTGGGAAATGACTTCGTGAGCTTCGAGGCGCGCTTCGGCGGCGTGGGATTCGCGGTGCTCGTTCCCGTGCGTGCGATTCTGGGCATCTACGCGCGCGAGACCGGCCAGGGCATGATTTTCCCCGAAGGGGATGCCGATCCCGACCCTACCGAGACACCGCCCGCTGCGCCCGTCGCCGGCGCCCCGGCGGCCGCCCAGTCCAAGCGGCCGAAGCTGCAGGTGGTCAAGTAGGGGTCGGTCAGCCCGCCTGGAAGGCGTCTTTGACCCATGCGATGTCGCGGGTGCCGTCCGGCCGCACTTGCACGGCCAGGACGTCGAAGCGCAGCGCGCGGCCCCGCCACTCAGGTTGGCGCTGCCACTGGAATTGGGTGGCCCGGATGAGCTTGCGCCGTTTCCGCCAGTTCACCGACGCGAGGGCACCGCCGAAGTCGGTCCGGCCTCGTTGGCGCACTTCCACGATCACCAATACGTCGCCGTCCAGACAGACCAGGTCGAGTTCGCCGACCTTGCAGCGCAAATTCCGGGCGATGATCGACAGCCCTTGCGTGTGCAGATAGCCCGCTGCAAGCGCCTCCGCCGCCGCACCGCGCAGCTGAGTGGATGTTTCTGCCATCGGTACAGAGTGCAGGACCGGAGATGCTGGGTCGCCGGCCCTATTTGACGCGTTCGCGCGGAAATGGCCGCCGGCCATCCGCCTCAGCCTCGCGCTCGGTGCCTCCGAGGATTCTGACGATACGGTTTTTGGCGGTAGTGCTCTGGTCGTTCGCGGCCTGTGCGACTTCGATGGAGAGCGTCTCGACCCGGTTGCGGCCGCGGCTCTTGGCTTGATAGAGAGCCGCGTCGGCGAGTTGAATCAGGCGGGACGGGCCGACGCCGCCGGCGACCGGGGTGAGCGCCGTGTAGCCGATCGACACCGTGACGCGGTTCCAGGAATTCCCGATGTGGTCCAACCCGAGTTCGTAGACGGCGCTGCGAATTCTCTCGACCACCTTGAGGGCGCCCTCCGCCGAGGTGTGCGGCAGCAGCAACGTGAATTCTTCTCCGCCGAATCGCGCCACCAGATCTTCGGGCCGCTTCAACTGACGGCTGAGCGCGTCCGCTACGCTGCACAAGCAGCGATCGCCCGCCAGATGCCCATACAAATCGTTGAATTGTTTGAAATTATCGAGGTCGATCATGGCCAGCGCAATGGGCTTGCGATGGCGGATGGCGCGATTCCATTCTTGCAGCAGGCGTTCGTCGAAGCATCGCCGATTCGCGATGCCGGTCAGCCCGTCGAGCGACGCCAGTACGGTCAGGCGAGCGTTGGTGTCGAGCAACTCGCTCGCCATGCGCCTGCGTTCCATGAACATGATGGACGCGGGGAACAAGGCAATCATGTGGAAGCCGAAATATATTTGCAGCGCAAGATCGCGAGGTATGGCGAGATCTGCCGGCCACACGCCGAACGGGCCTAGGGAATGGCTGGTGAAATACACGGCGATGAACAATACCGCGACCACTGCCATGGCCGATCCGGCAAATGCGAGCAGGGAGTCCACCAGCAGCAGCAGCGGAAAGAGTAAAAATATCAGTGAGTAGCGGCTGATGGAGAAGATGCACGCGGCGCCCGCCAGCGTCAGAATCAGCACACCCACCGTTTTCGGCAGCGTATCCCGTTGCAAGAGGCTGCGCATCTGAGCAGAGCCGAGCGACAGAGCCAACGGCATGGTCGCGGCAATCCCGAGCGCGTCGGCCGTGGCCCAGTTGTTGAACGCCAGAAGATAGGACTGACCTTGGACGTAGTGGAACAGCGACGCGGCCATCATCCCGGCGATTCCGGGCCCAAGGACCATCGCTGCAAAAAAACGTATGAACACTCCCGGAGTCCGCAGCCAGCGTTCCAGTGTCACGAAGGGCGGCAGCAGGGAGGCGCTGATGAGCACCTCGGTGGCCGAAAAGACCCTCTGGCAAATTTCCATCTGAACCGGGTTGTCATCGAGGCACTCGCCGATTCCGGTGCCGAGTTCGATGCCGAGGAGCATCCACAGCCACGACGCACGGGGCCGCATCAGCAGCAGCGCCACATTGACGCCGTTCAAGGGCCAAATGATGGTCCAGGCTTCGCTGAACGCGAAGCGGTTCAGCGCAATGTCGGCGACCGAGTAGATGAGCGTGTACGCAAGAACCGTTCTGGTCCTGCGAAACCATTCTTGCCGATTTGATTGCCCCCCGGTGGCTTGCACGTTGTGACTCAGCTGTTACGGTGACCGCCAGGCTTTAGAGTGTGCACCGCACCGCGCGTCCCGAAGGCGCGCCATGACACCTTTTGCGTAGCTGCAAAGTGACGACCGTCGCACATTCCGCGATTCGGCTGCGAGTGATCGGGCGGGACGCCGTTCGGCGGAGTTTCCGCCATAAGGTAGCCCGCAAGGCAGCCCGCAACGTAGCCCGCGAGGCAGGCCTACAAGGCGGCGGGCTGCCCGTTCTTCATTTGCGCCCAATCGAGCTCGCGGCGAACCCGGTTGTGCTCATCCAAGTGTAGCTTGCCGGTCACGCCCGCGATCTCGCTCGTCCCGCTCAGACTGTTCGAGCGCAGCGCGGGTACGAGGCGGTAGGCATCGAAGCCGAACGCGTAGAGGCGATCGCGCCGCGCCGTACGGGACGGCCAAGCACCGCGCACGGCATCGCGAATCCGACCGGTCACCGGATCGGCCGATACCATCCAAGGCATATCGGGAAAGAACAAGCCGTCCAGGTCGCCGTTGGCGCTGGGGTCCGGTTCGAAACTATCGGACGTGGAATACACCGGCACGTCCCCGGCGTAGTGGAATTTCAGCTGCGATACCATCAGCCGCTCGATGCTCGGTGTGCCGGCCACGAAAACGAAGGCCGCGTCGCCGCGATGCGTGGCCGGTTCCCCTTTGACGCCGTGTATCTGCAGCGTCTGCTTGATGACTTCCGAGAAATCGGCTCGACTCGATTCGTAGCGGCCGCTGTCGAGCACGCTGCCGCCGAGACGGCCCAGCTCATCGGCGAATGCGGCACCGACGCGGCTGCCCCACTCGCCGTCCGGCAGAATGGCCACGCCCTTGAGCTTTCCGTCGGCCACCAGGCGCCGCGCGACGATGCGCGCTTCGTCCTCGGGCAGCAGCGCGAATTGGTAAAAATTGCCCGAGGCGTTCACGGAGTCGGCGAGAAAATTCAGCGCAAGGATGGGCATTCGTCCCGCGCTCAAGGGCACGATGGCGGCGACATCTTCTTTGGTGAGCGGGCCCACCACGAAGCCTGCGCCATCTTGGACGGCGTGCTGATAGGCGCCGGCCAGCGATTCGGCAGCAACGTCGTAAATCATCAAGCGCGGACGCGAGGCGGCGTCTTGTTCGAGAAAGCCGGCGATGAAACCGTCGCGCACCGCCACGCCGACGGCCTCAGCGCGGCCCGACAGCGGCAAGAGCAGCGCAATCTGGTCCGGATATTCCGTGGCCACGGCAATCTGACTCTGAGCGAGGGGGAGCACACTCTCGTTCGCGGGGTGCTGCGGATAGAGTCGCCGCCAGTTCTCGAGAGCGGCGGAGGCATGCATGGGATCGCGCTGCAGCTCGAGGGCCACCGGGCCCAATTGCAGCCAGCCGGCCACCGTGGGATCCGTTTTCGGCGGAGGCTTCAATGACTGGCCCCGCTCCGCGGCGCTGCGGATGGCGTCGAACAGCTGTTCGCGGCTGGCCCGCAATCCGGCAGTATCGGTCAAGTAGCGCTCGCGTTCGACGAAGGCGCCGGTGCCCTCGACGGGGTGGCCGGTGAGGAAGGAGCTTCGGCCCCGGATGTACCAATAATTTTGTGCGAGATCGGGGGCCGTCGGCACGCCGATAGAATCCAGTTCGTGGAGGGCGCGCGCACCGTCGTTCTCGGCCAGAGCAATCTCTGCGGCCACCAGCGCACGCGAGGTCGCCAGGGTGGTGCGCGCCTCGGGCGAAACCGACGCCAGCGCCTGCTTGGCCTCGGCCAGTTTGCCGGCGGCCACCCACTGCTCGGCGCTCAAGAGTTCATAATTGTCATGACCGGCCGGCTCCTCGATGGCCAGATCCGCGTAAGCCTGCGCGGCTTCGGCGTGCTTGCCCTCGCGTGCCAGGGTTCCGGCCCGAGTTTGTTTGTCCGCGGCGGTTTCCACCGGTTTGACCAGGCTGCAAGCCGCTGCGATGAGCGCGAGCGTTAAAGTCATGCAGAGCGTCAGCCGTGGACGTCGCGAGATCACTGCCATACCCTGCGTTCCTTGAACCTCGAACATAGGCGCGGATTATAGTGGCAAAGGCGGGTGCAGGGCGCCTCTACGTGGTTGCGACCCCGATCGGCAACTTGGGCGATTGGAGCCCGCGGGCGCGCACGACGCTCGAAAATTGCGGTCTGGTCGCTGCCGAGGACACGCGTCATACCGGCGTGTTGCTGAAGCATTTCGGCATCACGACGCCGATGGTGTCCCTGCATGACCACAACGAAGGACAGCGCGCACCGCAATTGATCCAACGCATGCAGGCCGGCTTGTCGATTGCGCTGGTCAGCGACGCGGGGACGCCGGCCATCAGCGATCCGGGATTCGACCTGGTACGCGCGGCGGCGGCCGCCGGCCTCGAGGTCGTGTCCGTTCCTGGACCCTGCGCGGCGGTGGCGGCGCTCTCGATCGGCGGCCTGCCGACGGATCGGTTTTGCTTCGAGGGATTTCTACCGGCGCGCGGCGGAGCGCGGCGCGCGCGCCTGCAGGTGCTCGGAGCGGAACCGCGCACCCTGGTCTTCTACGAGTCGCCGCATCGGGTGGCGGAAACGCTCGTGGACTGCGCGGCAGTGTTCGGCGCGGCGCGCCCTGCCACGGTTGCGCGCGAGGTCACCAAGCTGCACGAGGTGGCGTATCGCGGTTCGCTCGGCGAATTGGCGGAGCGTGCCGCAAGCGACGGCGATTTTGCGCGGGGCGAGATCGTCCTGGTGATCGGCGGCGCGCCCGTCGAAGCCGCTGCCGAGGGCGGTGCCGATGGGCATGGCGGCGCGCTGGACCGGGTGCTCAACGTACTGCTCGCCGAATTGCCGTTGAAACAGGCGGCAGGCCTGGCTGCCAGGATTGCCGGTGTGCGGGACAACGAAGCGTATAAGCGGGCCCTGGTTTTGAAGCGCTGACGCGCGACTCAACGGCGTCGAAGCGACGCCGTGCGGCCGACGCCCTCCGGCGCGCGCGTGCTCTGCGATTGGGATTTGCGCTCGCATTTGCGCTCGTACCTGCGTATGGTGCACGCCGGAGTCGGCCAGGCAGTCGCTGTGTGCGCAAGCACATGGAGGAAAGTCCGGGCTTCACAGGGCACGGTGCCAGGTAACGCCTGGGAGGCGCGAGCCTACGGAAAGTGCAACAGAAAGATACCGCCTAAGTACCGCGCAAGCGGTACCGGTAAGGGTGAAATGGTGCGGTAAGAGCGCACCGCGCGGGTGGCAACATCAGCGGCACGGCAAACCCCACCTGAAGCAAGACCAAATAGGGAAGCA
>JALYHU010000046.1 GCA_030776345.1 Pseudomonadota bacterium
CGAGATTGACCCGATGCGCCAGCCGTTTGACCTGCAGGTAGTCGAGTGCGCTCAAGCGATCCACGCGCTCCATGATGAAGTGCGATAACGGCTCCACCTCGTCCTGGCGCGGCGGCCGGCCGAGTTCGATACTGCGATCGCGAATCGCGGCCGCCGCATCGACCAGCCACAGCACCGCCCAGCCCTCGCCGGCCGCGGCCTCATGGACGGCGGCGGGAAAGCGCCGCTGCTGAACCTCGTGTCCCAGATCTTCGAGGAGAGCCGCCGTTGCCGCGAGCTTCGTCTGGATTTCGGGGTCGACCCGCACTCCGCCAATGGCATCTGCGATGCAGGCAACACGCAGTGTCCCGGCCGGCTCCGACAACGCCTCGAAGTACGACGGGACCGACTTGTGCACGCGATAGGGTGCACCGATTTCCGGTCCCGAGGTCGCATCGAGGAAGGCGGCACAGTCGCGCGTGGTGCGCGAGAGCACGTGCTCGCAATTCAGACCGCCGCCGCCCTCGTCATAGTGGGGACCCAACGGGTTCAAGCCGCGCGACGGCTTGAGTCCCACCAGGCCGCAGCAAGCCGAGGGCACGCGGATCGAACCGCCCACGTCCGAACCGCTCGCCACCGGCACCATGCCGCTCGCGACCGCGGCCGCGGCACCGCCGCTCGAGCCGCCGACGCTGAGCGCAAGGTTCCAAGGATTGCGCGTCACGCCGCGAAAGGCCGGCTCCGTCGTAAAGTCGTCCGCGAACTCCGGCGTGTTGGTCTTCCCCAAGAACACCGTGCCGGCAGCGCGCCAGCGTTTGACGATCTCGCTGTCCGGACGCGGCTTCGCGTCGGCGTAGAAGCGTGACGACATCGTGGTCGGCCAGCCGTCGACGAAGACGCCGATGTCCTTGATGAGGAATGGCACGCCGGCAAGCGGCAGGTCCCGCCGCAGCTTCGCGGCCGTGTCGCGGGCGCGCTGGAAATCCTTCAGCACCAGCGCGTTCAAATGCGGATCGAGCGCCTCGATCGCAGCGATCGCCGCCTCCGTGACCTCGATCGGCGACAGGTCGCCGGACCGCACCAGAGCCGCCAAGGCTACGGCGTCCAGCGCCGCGTAGTCGCTCAATTTCATCGGAATACTCTACAGCGCGAAATTGCGCGAAGCCGGGTTCGATATCGCCGGGAGCAGACTTCGCTATCGTCGAGCGCCTGCGGTAGCCTCCCGCCAAGCCGGCGGCCGGCCCTTGTCGATGATTCCATGCGTTAATCTATCCCACGAACATCGGGGATGGCCATGGCCACCAGCCCCCAGGTCACCATGATGCGGGCCAGCCAGCGACGTGCGCCGAATCGGTAGAGCAAGAGATTCGAAGGCACTTTCGGCCCTCTCTCGACTCGGCAATGGTTCGTGCGAATGCTCGAAAGCCTAGCACGCGAGCTCACCGCTTACACCCGCGGCCGTTCCTCGAGCGCTTACCGGCGGCTGTGCGCGTTGACCCAAGGACTATTTCCTGTTCTCCCCCGAGATGGATTGCGCGACCTCTCGCTCACGGTGCTCAAATGCATCGGCGAATTGCTCGAGTTCTCGTGTGCTCATTCCGAGTTCGCGGCCACGAATGCGCCAAGTTGAAACTGCCCGTTCCACTTCTGCAAGTATCTGAATCGCGCTTTTTTGGTCGAGTTTGAAATAGGGCGCCACGGCCATGAGCGCTTCGACCGAGGCATTCGGGCCTGCGTCTTCGGAAATCCAGGTTTTCAGCTCACGCTGACGATCGGGAAACGGATTGATATCGAAAGCCGGCGATAGCCGCCATTGGCCCATTGCAGCGTGAAGAAAGCCGTGGTTGCGAAGGTGATCGTCGACGTTGTTGATGAGGATGGAGAAGGCGATTCGGCGCCAAAGTTCCGCGATATCGGTTTGTGCATCTGCTCCATGCTGACGTATCGTGTCTACGATTTCAGTGTACGTATGTTCGGCGGGCCCACCGGCGTCCACGCCGAGCAGGGTCGCGGCGGAGACGTACATGAGTCTTCCCTTGGCAGTACGATCGAATCTACGGATGAGGGTGACCGGCACGCCGTCGCTGTCGATTAGCCGCGCTAGGGGAACGTTGATCCCTGCAGACTTGGCCAGTTGCAGCGCCAAGACCTCTCCCTTCGTGACCGCGCGCTCATCGTCGACGCTCGGAAACTTGCCAATGCTGAGAGCGCCATCGTCATCGATGATGGAGCACTTGGGCCGTAGGCCCCCCAACGAAGTGCCTCGGCCGCGAAGATAGGCAAGGTCCTCTGCCGTTTCGGTGTGGGTCTCGACCGCCCGACTGGAAGCCATCAGCATAGACAACTCGATCAACGGGGGTGCGGTTCGCCGCCCATCCCCGGCCGCACGTTGGAAAACGCCCCCCTCGTCGTTGAATCGCAGCGCCCCCACGCGATTGGCGTCACCGACGGCGAGCAGAAAGTCAATGGGCGTGAGCGGCTCGTTATCGTGTGCGTGTCCTGCCGCTCGGGCTGTCGCACGGCGTTTGGCATGATCACGGAGAATGACGCGTCGCGCCCAACCGTCCGGTTCGGTATCCGCGATGGCGCCATGAAATATGGATGCATCCCGGGTAAGTGGCTTGTGGAATTGTGCACCGGCCACGAGCGGCAGACCGGGCTCCAGCGCAAAACGATCCGCAGTGACGAGCCATTCCCGGTCATATTCGAAAGCAGCACTTTGGCGCGCACCCTGACTGTCGAAGCGAACCGTACCAACGCGGCGACGGGCGTCGCCGACAAAGACGCCGATCGAGCGCTTCATAACGGTTGAGGTTCCTTGGGAACACGAACCCGTTTTGGCAGATGGTCTGCGTCGAGCAAGAGACCTATGTCATCCCGCCCAGGATCGGCGAGAGTGGTTAGCGCATCGGAAAGGCCCAGAACGAAGAGAGCCATGGCGTAAATTCCGAAGGCAACGCTGGGGTCGCCTTTTTCGATTTTCAGGTAAGTGTTTTTATGGACGCCTATTCGCTCGGCCATCATGCTGATGGTCAAGGAACGCTTACGTCGCGCTATGCCGATGTCGGCCCCCAGCTTGGCGATGGCCTGCCGCAGCCGCAGCGGCAAGATTGCCTTGTTTTTGGTCTGCTTCATAAGCATCATAAAATAGACTTAAAATCCTTTAAAGTCCATTTTACTGTACCTAAAGCCAGCCAAAAAGCCGCTTGGGTCGGGCTAAGCGCGAGTTCCTGGCCGGCGTGAGCCTCGCCGGGCTCGCCGGCAGCGTGTCGACGCTCGCCGCGGTGACCGAGGCGGCGCCGGCCCCCGACGGACGCGAACGCCGGCCCCCGCATTGCCCGCTCAGCCGACCGCGGCACCCGCGGCGCCGCCCCGCTCAGCCCAGCGGTAGATGATGCGGCCGCACCAGCATGTGCCAATCCTGGTGCTCTTCCAGTATGAGTGCGATCGCCGCTTCGACAGCTGCCTTGAGCGCCATCGCAACGCCGGGTCCCGGGGCAACGCCATGCCCTGGGGCGCCCGCGGCGAGACTCGCCCGGATGCCGTCGATGGCGCCTTGCAGGTCCACCGCGAGCCGCTCCGAGGCCGCGTGCAGCCGATACGCCTCCGATTGCGCCAGCGCGCCGTGCAGCGATGCGGCGAGCGCCGGAAAGAACGTCGTGATCAGCGACAGCCAGAGCGTGTGCACCAGCAAGTGAGTCAGCGCCCCGACGGCCGTCAGTCCGAACAGGTACGCGGTCACGCGATGGACTCGATGCAGCAGCGCGTGCTGCCGGATTGCAATGCGCGCATGGTAGACCTTCTGCACTTGCAAGATTTCGATGGTCCACTGCGCATAGCTCGAAATGAACTCGGGGTCCGACCACGCCTCGGCGAGTAAATGGCGTGCCAACGTCTCGTTGTCCCGGCACAGTGCCGCCACATCGTCCGCGCCGCGCAGATGCTGCCCCGGATCCAGAACACGCAGGTACCAGTTCGGCTCCGCGGCCGGCGCCGACCAATCGAGCAGCGGCGCGAGCAGCGGCAGGTATCCGGTCAATTCGGCGGTGGTGCGCGCGCGCAGCCATTGTCCCTGCCAGTCCTGCCGGTGCCCCCGCCAGTAGATCGCACTCACGACGCCGATGATGGCCACCTCCGCGACCGCCGACACTCCGGAGAAGGGAAACAGGGCGTGCCGGACGCTGTCCCAACCGAGCGCCAGCGGCAGCACTGCGCACAGCACCGCGAGGGCGCTCAGCAGATAAATGGTCCAGAAGCCGCTGCGATAGCGGTGTCCGTAATGAATCGCCCGCCGGTCGAATTCGCGGTGCGCCGCGGCCAGGGACTCGATGAGCGGCAACAGCTGCCGCGGCGGTTGCGGCTGCGGCGGTTCGGGCAGGGTTTCGAGATGGGCGCCGAGCAGCAGCAGGCGCTGAATGTTTTGATGCAGCGCCATCCGTCAACCTAGAATTTCGTACGTCGTACTGAAGATGGCCGCAGAAACGATCCCGAGGCTGCCGTCGCCATAGTCCACCAGCCAATCACCGGCTTTGCCGGTCAGCCTCGACTGCCCGTCGGCCAGCTGCACCTCGAAGGGCTCACTCATTTGCACCGCAAGGATGTGCTTGCGCAAGCTGAAATAGGCGCCGTCTTCGCCCGGCCGTGTCTGCTGCGCGGGCCGGTATTTTTCGGCAAACCGGGCCCGCGACACGCGCCAGTGCTCACCCGCGTTACCCGTGAGGATGGCATCGCCGGGCCGGGCATGCACCAGGCCCTCGTTGGTCTGCACCGTGCATGCCTCGGGCGTGAACCGAACCTGCACCTGACGTTCGAGCTTGCGAGCCTCGAGATGCCGCGGGTCGCCGCTGACCGCACTCGAATACCCCGGGTGGCCGCTGGAGCGAAACAGCGGCACCGTGCCCGGATTCAACCCGCGCCTCGGGATGCGGCCGACGGTCGCGGCGGAACCGACGGTGTGAGGCGGGCAGTGGCCGTGCGCATTGCATCGCGCACGTGCTCGCGCCACAGACGCACGCTGCGCAACCCTTGCATGGGCGCCGGCAGCGAATCGAGCAGCGACGCCGCCTCACGCAACAAGGCAGCGCGATGCGCCGGGTCGATCACCGCCTGCGCGTACAGTGTGCGCGCCAACTCGACATGCTGCTGCTGATCACCCTGATTGTGCGCGGCCAGTTGCCGATGAAACTTGACGAGGGGGCCGATCAGCTCCTGCGCCTCGGCGGTGCGGTGCTGGCCGTTGACCGCCAGGGCCAGCATCGTGTTCACCTCCGCCTGCTCGCGCCGGTCATCGTCGGTGCCGACGGGCCAGTGAGTGCGCGCCTCGAGAGCCTCGCGCAGGCT
>JALYHU010000047.1 GCA_030776345.1 Pseudomonadota bacterium
ATCTTGGCGCCGATGAGGCGACGGGAGCTTTGGAGGGCCCAGATTTCGACGGGCGGTCCGTCCTGAGTTCCCCACAAGGCAAGGCGTCCCGCGGCAATGTCGTCAGCGACCAGAAGTTTTGGCAGCAGCGCTGGGCCTGCGCCGGCCAGCACGGCGTCGCGCGCCATCAATAAGGACGATAGACGCAGCATCGGTTCAGGTCGGATGACCAAGATCTTGTTGCCTCTTGCAGCGCGCAGCCGCCACAGCGTGTTGGGTGGGGTGTTCATCAGCAGTACCGCCTTCACTGCAATCTCAGCCGAGGAGTCCCGTGTTGCGGCAGGCCGCGGCATCGTCGGCGGCGCCACGATCAGTCGTTCGTCGTTCAAGATGCGCCGGCCGACCAGTCGCTCGTTCGGCGCAGGATCGATTCGGATCAGCAGGTCATAGCCATCCTCGACAGGATCAACCTTGCGATCCTCTGCAACAATTTCGAGTTGCACTTCGGGATAGGTCAGAGCGAACCGCGCTCCGATCCGTCCGAACGCGACATGCGCCAGCACCACCGGGGCGCTGATGCGCAAACGTCCTCGCGGGGCGGCGGAGCCCAGCACGACCGCTTCGCCTGCCTCGGAAATCTCGGACAATGGTCCGGCGGTGCGCTCGTGCAGCGAACGTCCTTCATCGGTGAGTCGCAGCCTATGAGTCCCACGCTCGATCAATCGTACGCCGAGGCTTTGCTCGAGTTCGGTGACCCGTCGCGACAAGGTCGCCTTGGGGCGCCCGGAAATCCGGCTCGCACGGCCAAAACCCCCGTGTGTCGCCACCAGATTGAAATCGGCTAGCGATTGCAGATCCATGTGCGTGTTCCATTATTGATACAACCCATCCCAAGTTTGCCTCTTCCGCCGTCAACATGGAACGACTATGGTGTTTTCACTGCTCGCCAATCAGCGCGGCCGCCACAGGAGTCTTCGACATGGCAATCCTAGTCACCGGAAGCACCGGACGTATCGGATCTCAAGTTCTCAACAAACTGCAGGGTCAAGTCCACGATGTGCGCGCACTGACGCGCTCGCCCAACAATGCGCAGCTTCCGGCCGGTGTCACGCCGGTCCGAGGTGACCTTGGAGATGTGGATTCATTTCGCGCCGCGCTCGCCGGTGTCAGCACGCTGTTCCTGCTCGCGCCGAACGTTCCCGATGAACTGACCCAGGCGATGCTCGCCTTGAGCACCGCCCGCGAAGCTGGGGTTACCGGCATCGTCTATTTATCCGTCTTCAAAAGCGAGGCCTACGCGGACGTGCCGCATTTCGCCGGCAAGCACACGATCGAACGCATGATCGAAGATCTCGATTTGCCGGCAACGATATTGCGTCCGGCCTATTTCATTCAGAACGATCTGGGCCAAAAGACGCCGTTGTTGACCATGGGCATCTACGGCGCACCGATCGGATCGAAAGGCGTGTCGATGGTCGATGTCGGAGATATCGGCGACGCCGCGGCGCTCGAATTGTTGCGACGGCATCGCGCGGCGAAGCCGCTCGGCCCTGAAACCTATGATCTGGTCGGGCCGCAGAGCCTTACCGGCGCAGACCTTGCGTCAATCTGGACCGAGGCTCTGGGCCGGCCGATCCGCTATGGGGGTGACGACTTGGGGGCGATGGAACAGCGCCTCAAGAGCATGCTGCCGAGTTGGCATGCCATGGACCTCCGTCTCATGTTCAGCCGCTACCAGACGGACGGTGCCTCTGCGACGACAGATGGCCTTGCACGGCTGACCACGTTGCTGGGTCGCGCACCGCGCTCCTATCGTGACTTTGCGAGGAATGCCGCTGCTCAATGGACGAAGGGCTGATGGCCACCGTGCATCCTCTTGCGAGCCACGATGCGCCGATCGTCGCCGCGATGCGGCGCGTCGCAGCGGCCCACAAAGGAGAAATCCTGGGAACGCACGCGCGACCCCTATTCGATGCCATGCTCTCCGCCACTCTCGCGTCCGACGATGTCGAGCGCGAGCGTGGAATGGTGGGAGGCGTCGGCGGGTGGTGGTGTCGGCCAAAGCACACCACGCCGGGTGTGAAGTTGCTGTATCTGCACGGGGGTGGCTATGTGCTGGGCTGCGCCGAGGCGTTCTGCAATCTTGCGGGCCAGATTGCCGCACGCGCCCATGCCGCTACATTCCTGCCGGATTATCGACTCGCACCCGAGCATGCGTTTCCGGCTGCCATCGACGACACCGTCGCCGTCTATCGCGCTCTTACCGCCAACGGAACCGATCGGATTGCGGTCACGGGCGATTCCGCGGGCGGCGGATTAGCTCTGTCGCTCCTGTCGATCCTGGCGGCTGAGCGCGCTCGAGGCACAATGCAACCCGCCGCGGCTGCCGTGATGTCGCCCTGGATGGACTTGGGCCTCACCGCCAACAGCATGGCAAGCCGTGCCGATGCGGATCCGATCTTTACCCGCGATGTGCTGGCGGCCTTTGCAAGTTCCTACTTGCAGGGCCACCGGGCGACGGATCCTAAGGCGTCGGCCCTATATGCATCGCTCGTCGGGCTGCCGCCGATCCGCATCGACGTCGGCGACGATGAGGTACTTCTCGACGATGCCACACGCTATGCGAGCCGGGCTCGCGCGGCGGGGGTTGATGTGACGCTGTCGATCTGGTCCGGGATGCCACATGTCTTCCAATCCAGTCTCGGCCAACTGCACGCCGCACAACAATCACTGGACGGGATCGGCCATTTCCTCGGCAGTCGGCTTCACAATGCGTCATCCCGTGCAACTTGACATTTAAGCAACGAGTCAGTCACCGTGATCCGCTTGCGTGTGGTCTCCACATTATGGTGTCGGTGCGAGCCACTATAATGGTCAGCCGGCGCATGCGGAATAGTCCGAGGTAGTTTATGAAAGTTCTCATCGAAAAGTAGACCGGTTCGGTTACACAATTGGGCGCACGAGGTTAAGGGCCGGGCATCAGGAACTTGCAGGTAACTCCGTTTGATTTCGAAAGAGGCTCGTCCAGCGTTGCGAGCGGGAGATTGAGCGCCTCGGCAATGGCGACGTACCAC
>JALYHU010000048.1 GCA_030776345.1 Pseudomonadota bacterium
GCCCACGCCTCCGGAACCGCCGGCCGCGCCGCCGACCGCGGAGCCACCGCCGGCCGCCGCTCCGCCGAACCCGTAGGCCGACCGTGCTGCCCGTAGTCGCATTGATCGGTCGACCGAATGTAGGCAAGTCGACCTTGTTCAATGCCATGACGGGCACGCGCGATGCGCTGGTTGCGGATTTGCCCGGGCTGACGCGCGACCGACAGTACGGGTTCGCGCGCCGGACCGAGGTTCCTTGCATCGTTGTCGACACCGGCGGTCTCGTAGAGGTAGCCGATGTCATCGAGAGCCTGATGATCGCGCAAACCGAGCGCGCCATCGCCGAGGCCGATCGGTTGATCGTCTTGGTCGACGGCCGTGCGGGCGTGACCCCGCAGGACCAGTTCGTGGCCCAGCTGGCACGGCGCAGCGGCAAGCCGGTGCTGTTGGCTGTCAACAAGACCGAAGGCTTCGATCCCGATGTCGCAGTTGCCGATTTTCACCAGCTGGGACTCGGTGAGCCGCATCCCATCGCAGCAGCCCACGACCAGGGCGTCATCTCGTTGCTCGAGGCGGCACTCGCCGGATTGACGCCGGATCCGCAGGACGGCCCCGAGATGACGGGGATCAAGGTGGCGGTGATCGGGCGCCCGAATGTCGGCAAGAGCACGCTCATCAACCGGCTGCTCGGCGAGAATCGGATGGTGGCTTTCGATCAACCGGGCACCACGCGCGATGCGGTGCTGGTGCCCTTCGAGCGCGACGGCGAGCGGTTCACCCTGATCGACACCGCCGGCGTTCGGCGCCGCGCGCGGATCGAGGAAGCAATCGAGAAATTCAGCGTCATCAAGACGCTGCAGGCCATCGAAACCGCCCATGTGGTCGTGGTGGTCATGGACGCGCACGACAACGTCGCGGAGCAGGACGCGAGCCTCTTGGGCACGGTGATCGAGCAGGGTAGGGCGCTGGTGCTCGCCGTCAACAAATGGGACAACATTCCCACCGAACAGCGGGATCTGATTCGGCAGCAGGTCGAACAGCGGTTGGAATTCGCGTCGTTCGCGCCATTGCACTTCATCTCGGCACGGCACGGCAGCGGCGTGGGCGAGTTGTTCGCAGCGGTACGCAAGGTATACGCCGCCGCCACCCGCAACATGGCGACGCCGGAATTGACCCGGGTGCTGGAAGCGGCGATCGAAAGTCATCAGCCGCCGCTGGTGAGCGGGCGCCGCATCAAGCTGCGGTATGCTCATCAGGGCGGCCAGAATCCCCCCATCATCGTGATTCATGGCAATCAAACCGATCATGTTCCGGATGCCTATCGGCGCTACTTGGTCAATGTGTATCGCAAGGCCTTCGATCTGATGGGTACACCGGTGCGTGTCATTTTCCGGGGCGAAGAGAATCCGTTCGCCGGTAAACGCAACCCGCTGACGCCCCGCCAGGTGCGCAAGCGCAAGCGGCTCATCCAACGCAACAAGCGCTGAGCGGAGTTTTGCTAGACTAGCCGGACCGCTGCACCGGCTGCGGGTGGGGATGTCCTGTGCTGCGATTCTTCAAGACCAAGACCTTTCGCGTTCTCACCCTGGCTGCCGTACTCATCGCCGTGTACGCGATAGCCGGATTCGTGTTCGCGCCGAAACTGCTGCGCTCGGCTCTGCTCAAGGATATCCCCGAGAGCCTCGGTGTCACGCCGGTGGTGGGCCGGATCCGCGTCAACCCGTTTCTCCTCCAGGTCAGCATCGACCAGTTCTCGTTGCCCGGCCGAGACGGCGTAAAATTGCTGGCATTCGAGAGACTGTTCGTCGATTTCGAATTATCCTCGATATGGCACCGTGCGTACTCCTTCGCCAACATCGATGTTACCTCGCCCTATGTCGGCGCAATCGTCGCCCCAGATGGTTCGTTGAACCTTCTCGCACTGCGGCCGAAAGCGGCGGCCGCCAAGCCGGCAAAGGCCAGCACGTCGCCGCCGGCCGTTCGCGTCGGCTCGTTCAAGATCACCCAGGGCTCGCTGACTTACGAGGACCGCAGCCGACCGGATGTATTCACCGCGCGGCTCGAACCCATCAATTTCGAACTGCGCGACTTCACGACCGGAGCCGAGGGTGGGAAATTCAATTTGACGGGTACATCGAAGCTCGGTGAGCGGATCGAATGGCACGGGCACGTGTCGGTTGAACCCATCGAGTCGGATGGCGAGTTTCGGGTCGCTGGGTTGCGGGTCCACACGCTCTGGGAATACCTCGAAGACAAGCTCAATTTCGGCGTCAATTCCGGCACCATCGATTTGGCGGCCACCTATAAATTTTCGGCGGGCAACGGTTCTGCCCAGGTGTCGAAGGTGGCGGTGAGCGATCTCGCCATTCGGCCCAAAGACTCCGACACGGACTGGATCACGGTACCCGGCCTGACCGCGACGGCAGCCACCGTGGACTTCGCCACACGCCGCGCTCACGTCGACCAGGTGTCGGTGGCGGGCCTGAAATTGCTGGCGTGGCTCGAACCCGATGGTTCGATCAATCTCCTGAAGCTGGCCGCGGCGCCCGGGGTGATTCCCGCCGCGGCCGTGACGACCATGCCGGCGCCGGGCCCCGCCGCCACTTCAACGGCCGGCGGCGGTGCCGCCGCTGCTCCTTGGCAGTTCGAGGTACAGAGGCTCGATGTGCGCGATGCCAGCCTATCGGTCGAGGATCGTTCCACCCACCCGGCAGTGAAAGTCGTGTTGGCGCCCTTTGCCATGCAGTTGAGCGGTGCGAGCCAGGATTTGAGCAAGCCGCTCGGACTCACGCTGGATACGCGCGTCAATGAACAGGGTTCGCTGACGATGACCGGCGAGGTCGCGCCGCAGCCCCTGATGGCCAACCTGAGGGTGAAGCTCGCCGGCATCGATTTGACCGCCGCGCAGCCTTATATCGCGCAGCGTAGCGGCATGACGCTGCTCGACGGCCGTCTCGGGGGCGAGGGGAAGGTGCACTACGGCGCGCAGCAGGGCACGCCTGCCGTGCGATTTTCCGGGGATATCAGCGTCGACAAGCTGCACACGGTCGACAATGCGCTGCATGATGATTTCATCAATTGGGACGGTTTGGATATTCACGGGTTGAACTACAGCCAGGGTCCGGATCGTCTCGATATCGAGCAGATCGTGGCGCGCAAGCCCTATGTGCGGGTCATCATCGAGTCGGACGCGAGCTTGAACGTGAAGCGGGTGTTGGCGGGACCGGGAGCGGCGGCCACGGGAGCGCCCGCCGCTGTCTCCCGGCCGGCGTCCCGTGCGGCGGCGTCGCAGCCCGCTGCCGCGCCCGCGGGACCTCAGCGCATGCCTCTATCTATCAAGAAAATTGTGGTCCAGGCGGGCCAGGCGAATTTCACGGACCTCTCGGTAATGCCCAATTTCTCGGCGGGAATCCAAGCGCTGCAGGGAACGGTGCTCGGAATGTCATCCAAACAGAACCCGCCGGCGACGCTGGACCTGCACGGTTCCGTGGACACGTACGCACCGGTATCGATCACCGGTGCATTCAACGTTCTGGCTCCACGGCTCTACACCGACATCGCGATGAACTTCCGCAACATCGACCTTGCCATCTTCAATCCGTATTCGGGGAAATTCGCCGGCTACGATATTTCCCAGGGTAAACTCTCCACCGAACTGCATTACAAGATCGACGACCGCAAGCTCGATGCCAAGCATCACATCGTCGTCCAGGATCTGGAATTCGGGCAAAAAACCGAGAGCAAGGACGCGGTGTCGCTGCCGATCAAACTGGCCGTTGCGCTGCTCAAGGATCGCAACGGAGTGATCGAATTGGATCTCCCGGTGACCGGGTCGCTGGATGATCCGGAATTCCGTCTCGCCCCGGTCATCTGGAAGGCCTTTGCCCATATCGTCGAACGAGCGGTTACGGCACCCTTCGCCCTATTGGGATCGTTGTTCGGGGCGGGACCGGACATTCAATACATCGAATTTCCGCCCGGCGTAAGCTCGCTGGACGCGGCCGCCACGGACAAGATCAAGGCGGTGGCCAGGGCGCTGAGCGAACGGCCCCAGCTGAAAATCGAAGTACCGATCGCCGTGGTTGCCGAACTCGATCGACCGGCGCTCGCCGATGCACGCTTCCACGAACAACTCGCTGCGGCGGGCGCGGCGCTACCCCCCAGCTCGAAGAAGACGACCGGCGCAGCGGGTGCGCCCCCTGCCGTAGAGCAACTCGATTCTGCCACGCAGCTCGAGCTGCTGACTCAGCTATATCGGAAGGATTTCGCAACGGAACCGAAGTTTTCCGATTCGGTGACAGCCCTCAAATCGAAACCGGAAATCACGTCCGCCAAGATCGATTTCCTGAGCAAGGCCATTCGCGACCACATCCAAATCGGGGACAGCGAACTGCAGAGATCGGGCCAAGAACGCGCCAGGGCCGTGCAGCAGCAATTGCTCGCGGATACGCAGCTCGATCCGGAACGAATTTTCCTCGCGGCGAACGATAAAGCACGAGCGATAGACGGCAAGGTGCAGCTGGAATTGTCGCTTCGATGACGGCGCGATTCAGACATAAAAAGGGGTTCGTACTCATGAGTATATTGGTTCGCTTGGTCCTGCTCGGCGTATTGGCGTGGGGAGGGCTTCCGGCGTGGGCCGAGGATGCGCCCGCGAGTGCCGCATCCGCGCCTTTCGTTCTCGGCGCGGAGAAAATAAACGGCGGCGACACTGCTTGGATGCTGACATCGACCGCCTTGGTCTTGATGATGTGCGTTCCCGGCCTCGCGTTGTTCTACGGCGGCATGGTGCGCAAGAAAAACGTACTGGCAACGCTCATGCAGAGTTTTGCGTGCACTTGCGTGGTCACGATTCTGTGGTGGGTCATCGGCTATTCCTGGGCATTCACGCCGGGCAACGGGTTCATCGGAGGTGCATCCCGGGCGCTGTTCAACGGCATGACCATCGTCACGAGTCCGGGCGGCAACAAGCTGACCGTTTCGCATCTGGCGCCCACCATCCCGGAAACCGTTTACGCCATGTTCCAGATGACGTTCGCCATCATTACGCCGGCATTGATCGCCGGTGCCTTCGCAGACCGCATGAAATTTTCGGCCATGCTGGTATTCCTGGCGGCGTGGTCGCTATTCGTTTATGCGCCCATCGCGCATATGGTCTGGGAGCCTACCGGCTGGCTCAACGCCGGCGGGGTACTCGACTATGCAGGCGGTACGGTGGTGCACATCAACGCCGGCATTGCCGGTCTCGCCAGCTGCTTGGTGCTCGGCAAACGCCTGGGCTACGGTAAAGAGGCGATGCCGCCGCACAATTTGACCTTGACTCTCATCGGCGCATCGTTGCTCTGGGTGGGCTGGTTCGGCTTCAATGCGGGATCGGCGGTCGCCGCAGACGGCCGTGCGGGCATGGCGATGCTTGCCACCCAAATGGCCACCGGCGGCGCAGCGCTTTCTTGGATGTTTGCGGAGTGGGTCAGCAAGGGCAAGCCCAGCGTGTTGGGTATCGCGTCGGGTGCCGTGGCCGGCCTGGTGGCGATTACGCCGGCATCCGGTTTCGTGGGGCCGACGCCGGCGGTGATCATCGGCGTGGTGGCCGGCGTGGCTTGCTTCATCGCTGCAACCTCGCTGAAGCATGCCTTCAATTATGACGACTCGCTGGACGCGTTCGGAGTGCACGGCGTCGGCGGAATCATCGGTGCCCTGCTGACCGGCGCCTTCGTCAGCAAGGAAATCAGCGGCGTCGACGGCTCGGTGCTCATGCAGGCGAAGGGTGTCGCCGTGACGGTGGTCTATGGATTCGTCGCCAGCTACATTCTGTTGGTGCTCATCGACAAAACCATCGGCCTGCGGGTGACCGAAGAGCAGGAACGAGAGGGGTTGGACATCTCACTGCACGGCGAAAGTCTCGAGTAGTGCGTGAGGCCGAGCAGCGAGGGGGCGCGGCGCCCTCGGAGGCGGTAGACTAGCCGCACTTCAGGAAGGAGTGCGGCATGTCCTGGTATGGTCTGGTTACCTTTGGCGCAGTGTATTTCGTCGCGGTCAGATAGCCATGCCGCCGCCGTTCGAGATCGCGGTGCTGTTCTTGGCCGTCGTGGCCCTGACGGGACTGCGCGTCGCCCAAGAGTACGAGCGGGGTGTGATCTTTCGTCTCGGACGATACAAGGGGCTGCGCGGACCCGGCCTGTACTGGCTCATTCCGCTGAACATCGAACGTTCGGTGCGCGTCGACATCCGCACCCGCACCGTCTCGGCGGAACAACAAGAAACCATTACCCGGGATAGCGTCACCATCAAAGTGAACGCGGTGCTGTGGTATCGCATCGTCGATGCCGAGAGATCCGTCATCGAAGTCACCGACGCGCCCGCGGCCGTCTATCAACTGGCGTTGACGGGTCTACGCAACATCATCGGCCAGCATGATCTCGATGAGGTGCTGCAGGAGCGTAATAAAATCAACACACTGTTGCGCGACAGTATCGCCGGTTCGACAGCCGCATGGGGTTTGGAGGTTCAGCGCTTCGAGATGAAAGATGTCGAGTTACCCGTTGCCATGCAGCAAGTAATGGCGATGCAGGCGGAAGCGATCCGCGAGAAGCGGGCGCGCATCATCAAGGCGGAGGCGGAGCTGGAAGCTTCGGTGAAATTATCCGCCGCAGCCGCGCAGATCACGGCGAATCCGGCGGCATTGGAATTGCGCCGGATGCAGATGATTGCGGAAGTGGGAGCCGAAAACAACAGTACCACGGTGCTGATGATTCCTTCCGACTTCGTTTCGTTGGCGCACAGTTTGAACGATTACCTGCGCCGTCAAGCGTCGCAGGGTCGGCCGGGCGGTGATGTCGAATGATGGACGAGAGGCGAACGAATTAAAAATTTGTTTGTCTACGCGTGAGCACGAGTGAAACGGAGGATCAGATGTTTGTGAACAGCGATTTATCCGAGCCGCCGAGAATGCAAGCTTCCGGAATTTTGCCGATGCGCCGCCCCGCTCGATATCCGGACTTGAGGCTGAGAGATCCGGCGGTGCATGGAATGACGGACTTCACGCAAAAATTCCCGATCAGCGTGGCCCCCGAGCGGCCGATCGATGAGGCACTGGCGGACATGATGCGGTTCGGCGTGCGCGCGTTGCTGGCCATCAGCGCTGAAAAAGTCGTCGGTCTCGTTACGTCTTACGACATCGAAGGTGCGCGCCCACAGAAGTTTTCGCAGAGGTCGAATATTACGCGGCGCGAATTCATCCGCGTCGGCGATATCATGACCGGGTGGGACGATCTGCCGACCGTGGATTGGTCGACCATGCAGTCTGCGCGCATCGCGGATCTTCTCGAGATTTTCGAGGGTGTGGGGTTGATGCATCTGCTGGTCGTGGAAGGCGAGCATGGCAGCGGCGCTGCCATCGTACGGGGACTCATTTCGCGCGCGCGGATCGCCCGGCGATTGAATGGGACCGACACGCCGTACGTGCCGCGGCTCCAAGGCTGACGAGGCCGCGCCGCGTTGGCGGAGCCGATTGCGGCTGGCGAAGCAGCGGCCGACACGCGGATCTCAGCGTCGGCGAATGGCGACAGTTCCGCCGGAATGTTTGGTGCCAGCGTATTTCGTGACTCAGGTCGCATTGGGCGATGGATTATGCCAGGTAGTCTGCGGTTGCCTGTCCGCCTTCCGACACCTGGAGAATCCCAATGAGCAATCCGTACAACAGTGCGACTGAGCGGGCTTCCGTTCTCGGTCCTACGCTATATTTCAAGGGCGACCTGTCCGCAGAAGAGGATCTTTTGATTCAGGGGCGCGTCGAGGGGTCCATCACGCACACCCAGCGCTTGACCGTAGGTGCTCAAGGCACCGTCAAGGCCAATATAACCGCCCAACTCATCATCGTCGAAGGGGCCGTCGACGGCGACTTGCACGCGGAAAAATCCGTGGTCGTGAAAGACACCGCCAAGGTGCGCGGCAATATCTTCGCACCCACGGTCAGCATTCTGGAAGGCGCATGTTTCAGCGGCAACATCGACATGGACGCCAAGAAATCCGCTCAGCCGTCGGTCAAACAGGATGCCTACATCCGCCCGGTCAAACCCTTGACGAGCGTAGCCTGACGATGGCTTGGTTCAAAAAATCTGAGGATGGAGAAGTGCAAATGATGAATTCCAATTCGAGCGGCCGCGGCGTGACGGAACCCGCGACCAATCGACCCGAGCCCCGCGAACCGCGCGTGGAACCGCGAACTCCGACGCAGCGTGCGAGCGAACCGCGAGGCGCCGAACCACGGCCCGCCGAGGTCCGAGCACCGGAGGCACGTGTACCGGAGGCCGCTGCGCGCGCGTCCGTATTGGGACCCACCTTGCGATTTCGCGGTGAGCTATCGGCGCAGGAAGATCTGATCGTCCAAGGCACTGTCGAAGGATCCATTACGCATACCCAGTGTCTCACGATAGGCACCGATGGGTCGATGAAGGGCGACATCCGCGCGCGCGTCATCGTCATCGACGGCAAGGTGGAAGGCGATTTGTACGCCACCGAATCGGTGAATATACGTGCCACGGCCAGAGTGAAGGGCAACGTGTTCGCACCGCGCATCGCCATTCAGGACGGCGCATTTTTCCAAGGACAGGTGGAGATGCAGCCGTCCGGCGCGGCCGTGCAAGAGCACAGCGCGCGCATGCGCCAAGTCTCGGCAGTGACCGCGGCCCCACCGGCCTTGGAAGCACCGGCGGTCGATCAGATGCTCAGCGGTACTTAACGGACGAACAATTCTGGATCGACCCAGACATGATTGAGCGCCAAGCCCCAGTGTAGGTGGGGCCCGGTGGCACGCCCGGTCATTCCGACCGCACCGATGCGCGTGCCGCCGGCCAGGCGTTGCCCCGGCTCGACGTCGATGGCGCTGAGGTGGCAGTACATCGTGACGAGCCCGCCGCCGTGATCGACGAAAACCGTATTGCCATTGAAAAAGTACTCACCGGTATCGACGACGGTACCGGCAAGCGGCACCAGCACGGGCGTGCCGCTCGGTGCGGCGATGTCCATGCCGGAGTGCGGGTTGCGCGACTCGCCGTTGAATATGCGGCGCATGCCGAACGAACTGCTGCGCGGACCCGGGACAGGTTGCGGCAGGCTCAAGGTTGCGGGCGGCGGCTCGGAAAACTGCGCGAGAGCGTGCTCGATGCGCAGCCGCTCGCGGGTAACCCGTGCGAGGTCTCCTTTGGATAGATTGACCTGCCGCGGTGGGACCTTGAGCGACTGGCTGGCGTATTGCTTGCCGCTCACCTCGAATTTGAGCTCCTGCCGGCCGCCCGAATCGGTCACGGTGACCGCTTGCTCGCCGAGCGGCGCGGACAGCGGAATCCCGACCACCGCCACCCAGGCGGACCCGTCCCGGATCACGAGCGCGCGGTGACCGTCGGTGTCGACGCGCGGAACGGCGGCGCCGTGATCCTCCAGCCGAAGAATCTTGACGCCGCCCGGCACCGCATTTTCATGCGGTAGAGCGAAGCCCGACGCGGCTGCAGCGCTCCACGCGAACGCGCAGCCCAACGCCAGCGCTACCGTCGCAGCACTCAGCAAGGCGCGCGCGGTGGGCGCCGGTCCGGCCCTCACCGCTCCACTCGCGCGCGCAGACTGCCTGTCCCGAGCCGCGCCTCGATGAGGGTGTCCGGCGGTGCATCCGCGGCGTCGCGCACGATGGCCCCGCCCTCCGTGGTCACGATGGCATAGCCACGCTCGAGAGTTGCGAGCGGACTGACGGCATGCAGCGTACGCACCAACGGCAGCAATCTTTCGCGGCTTCGTCGAAGGTGCGACAGTTGCGCAGCTTGCAGTCGAGCGAACAGGGCCGCTTGACGCGCGGCGGCGTGGCGCACATGGACGATGGGGCTTGCCTGCCATAGCCGACTTCGCTTGCCGCTCAGGGCCGCGTGCCGCGCATCGAAGTTTTGCCGGCTGACGCGACCCAAGCGCTGTCGCAAATTCTCCAGGCGCATCAATTGCTGCGCCAGGCGCGCCGACGGGCTCACCAACGCCGCGCGTCCCGTCAGCCAACGCAGCCGTTCGCGATGACTCCGCAGCTGGCGCAGCACTGCGCGCGCGAGACATTGTTCCAGTTCATCCAGGCGCTGTGCCTGCTCCGTCAACTTCACGGCGGGGCTCGCCGTCGTCGCGCGTTTCACCAGCCAGCGTAGCTGCTCGCTTTGCCGTGCGATCCGGCGTCGCATGCAGCGCTGCAGACGCGCGCCCAACCGCCCGAAGGCATCGAGCCACTCCTCGGCATCGGGAACCGCCAATTCCGCGGCCGCCGACGGCGTCGGTGCGCGCACGTCCGCTGCGAAATCGGCAATGGTGAAGTCGACTTCATGTCCTATACCCGTGATGATGGGTATGGGCGAGGCAGCGATCGCGCGCGCCAGACGTTCGTCGTTGAACGCCCAAAGATCCTCCAAAGATCCTCCACCGCGAGCCAAGATCAGCACGCCGCACTCGGCACGGCGGCCCGCCAAGGCGAGCGCCGCGATGATGTCCGCAGCGGCTTGAGCGCCTTGGACCGGAACCGGATAAATGAGTACGGCAATCGCGGGAAAGCGCCGCGCCAGCACGTGCAGAATGTCCCGTACCGCTGCGCCCGTGGGCGACGTGACGATGCCGATACGGACGGGAAGTTTCGGCAGCGGGCGCTTGCGGTCGGCAGCAAACAACCCCTCGGCCGCGAGTTTGGCGCTCAATTCTTCGAACTGCCGTTTCAGGGCGCCCCACCCCGCATCTTCCATGTGATCGATGATGAGCTGGTATTCGCCGCGCGGCTCGTATAGCCCGATGCGGGCTCGCACCAGCACCTTTTGGCCGTCTCTCGCGCTGAATGCGCACAACATGTTTCGCTGCCGGAACATCGCGCAGCGCACCTGGGCGGCCGCGTCCTTCAGCGAAAAATACCAATGGCCCGAGCTCGGTTTCGCCAAATTCGAGATTTCGGCCTCGATCCACAAAGTGCCGAAACCGCGGTCCAACAACACCCGAACCTCGCGATTGAGGCGCGAAACGGTGTAAATGTCGCGGTCCGGGCGGACGGCTGCGGCGGGTTTGAGGTCGAAATCCATGGCGAATGATACTGCGGTTTACCGCGGAGTACGCGCAAGGTACAATGCGCCGCCTCTTAGACGAAACTGTGAACGCGACCCTATGCGCATTCTGGAAGAGGCACTCACCTTCGACGACGTGCTACTCGTCCCGGCATACTCCGAAGTGCTGCCGCGGGACGTGTCGCTCGCAAGCCAGCTGACCCGCGAAATTCGCGTGAATTTGCCCGTCATCTCTGCGGCCATGGACACGGTGACCGAAGCCCGTCTCGCCATCACCATCGCCCAAGAGGGCGGCCTCGGCGTCATTCATAAAAACATGTCGATCGACCACCAAGCAAGGCAGGTCGACCGCGTCAAGAAGTTCGAGAGCGGCGTCATCAGCGATCCCATCAGCGTCAAGCCGGACATGACCATTCGCGAGGTGATCGAACTGACCCGCGCGAAGAACATCTCCGGCGTGCCGGTGGTACTCGGGACCAAGGTCGTCGGCATCGTGACACATCGCGACCTGCGATTCGAAACCAAGCTGGATGCGCCGGTGTCCTCGGTTATGACGCCCAAGGAGCGCCTGATCACGGTGCGCGAGAACGCGCCCAAGGAAGAAGTGCTCGCGTTGCTGCACAAGCATCGCATCGAGAAGGTGCTGGTGGTCGCCAACGATCATGAGCTGAAGGGCATGATCACCGTCAAGGATTTTCAGAAGGCCACCGAGTTTCCCAATGCGTGCAAAGACGACGTCGGAAGCCTGCGGGTGGGGGCCGCGGTGGGTACTCAGCCGGATACGCTCGACCGGGTGGCGGCTTTGCGCGAAGCGGGAGTGGATGTGGTGGTGGTCGATACGTCGCACGGGCATTCGCGCGGCGTGTTGGAGATGGTCGCCAAGATCAAGAAAAAATTTCCCGATCTTCAGGTTATCGGCGGCAATATCGTGACCGCCGACGCCGCCCTGGACCTCGTGAAGTACGGTGCGGACGGAGTCAAAGTGGGCATAGGGCCCGGGTCGATTTGTACCACGCGCGTGGTTGCGGGGGTCGGCGTACCGCAGATCAGCGCCATATCGCGGGTGGCCAAGGCGTTGGAAGGCACCGGCGTGCCGGTGATAGGCGACGGCGGCATCCGCTACTCCGGCGACATCGCCAAGGCGCTGGCGGCCGGAGCACATTGCGTGATGATCGGCGGCATGTTCGCCGGCACCGAAGAATCGCCGGGAGAAGTCGAACTGTATCAAGGCGGGTCGTACAAGGCGTACCGTGGCATGGGGTCGCTGGGCGCGATGGCGCAGGCGCACGGATCCAGCGACCGATACTTTCAGGACACGACCACCGAGCTCGAAAAGCTCGTGCCGGAAGGCATCGAAGGCCGCGTACCGTACAAAGGCAGCTTGGTGGCCATACTGCATCAACTATCCGGCGGCTTGCGCGCCGCGATGGGCTATACCGGAAGCGGCAGTATCGAGGAGATGCGGACCCGACCGCAGTTCGTGCGCATAACCAGCGCCGGCGTTCGAGAGAGTCACGTACACGATGTGACCATCACCAAAGAAGCGCCCAACTACCGGATCGGTTGATGCCCGACATTCATGCCGACCGCATTCTAATACTCGATTTCGGCGCCCAGTACACCCAGTTGATCGCCCGCCGCGTGCGGGAACTCGGCGTGTATTGCGAGATTTACGCCTGCGACGCCGACCCGGCGGACATCGAGGCCTTTGCGCCCAAGGCGGTCATTCTGTCCGGCGGTCCCGAGTCGGTCTACGACGTCAAAGGACCCGAAGCGCCGCAAGTGGTGTTCGAGCTGAAAGTGCCGGTTCTCGGCATCTGCTACGGCATGCAGACCATGGCCGCACAGTTGGGCGGCCAGGTCGAGCCGTGCAGTCATCGCGAGTTCGGCGCCGCCCAAATTCGTCCCACCGCGGCATCTCGACTACTCGATGGCTTGGAAGACAATCGCGATGCCGCGGGAAGGCGCGTGCTCGATGTGTGGATGAGTCACGGCGATCGAGTGGTCGCGGCGCCGCCGGGATTCCACGTCATCGCCGCGAGCGACAATGCGCCGCTGGCTGCCATGGCCGACGAGTCGCGGCGTCTCTATGGACTTCAATTTCATCCCGAGGTCACGCACAGCCTGCAGGGCGGCGAAATCCTGCGGCGCTTCGTCCGCGAGATCGCCGGATGCGCGGCGACTTGGGCCACGCGGAATATCATCGAGGACAGCGTGGCGCGCATTCGCGCCCAGGTGGGATCGGGCAAGGTATTGCTCGGACTGTCGGGCGGCGTGGATTCTTCGGTACTGGCTGCCCTGCTGCATCGAGCCGTCGGCGACCAGCTCACCTGCGTGTTCGTGGACCACGGGCTGCTGCGGCTCGCCGAGGGAGACCAAGTGATGGCGACGTTCGCCGAGCACATGGGCGTGCGCGTGATTCGCGTCGATGCCGAGCAGCGTTTTCTAGCCGCACTCGCCGGCGAGGCGGACCCGGAGAAGAAGCGCAAGATCATCGGGCGGGTTTTCATCGAAGTGTTCGACGAAGAGGCGGCGAAACTCGAGGACGTGACGTGGCTCGCGCAGGGGACGATCTATCCGGACGTGATCGAATCGGCCGGCGCGAAGACCGGCAAAGCGCACGTCATCAAGTCGCATCACAACGTCGGCGGTTTGCCGCTGCACATGAAGCTCAAACTCCTGGAGCCCTTGCGCGAGTTGTTCAAGGACGAGGTGCGCAAGCTCGGGCTGGCGCTCGATTTGCCGGCCGACATGGTCAATCGTCACCCGTTCCCCGGTCCGGGGTTGGGCGTGCGCATCCTCGGAGAAATCCACAAATCCCACGCCGATCTGTTGCGCCGGGCCGATGCCATTTTCATAGAGGAACTGCGCCGCCACGAACTCTATGACAAGGTGAGTCAGGCCTTTGCCGTGTTTTTGCCCGTGCGGTCGGTGGGCGTGATGGGCGACGGGCGGCGCTATGACTATGTGATCGCCCTGCGCGCGGTCGAAACCATCGACTTCATGACTGCGCGTTGGGCACGCCTGCCGTACGAATTTCTCGATCGGGTCACGCATCGCATCGTCAACGAGGTGGCCGGGATATCGCGGGTGGTCTACGACATTTCGGGAAAGCCGCCGGCGACGATCGAGTGGGAGTGACCGGATTTTCCACTGGTTCATTTAACGCAATAAAATCAGTATTTTTCAGCTCGCCGGAGACTATTGATATGCAATCGTCGCAGGCCGCTCGTGGGGTCGCTAAGCCGTCAGGTGGTTTGTGATTTCACCTGCATATCTCGGCGCGATTCAAGCAAACATTTTTGACGGTAATTCTGACGGTAAAAGTTTTCTGAGCAACTTGCTCGTGAGATTTACCGTCGGACGAAGTGCCAGGCGACGCCAAAGCCCCAAAGCCAATAAATAAAGGCATATTCGCAATGGTGTCTCACCGCGCTTCGGGAATCCTTGAGTTACATTGCCGACTCCCCCACACGATGACCCGTTTCTTGCTTGCCAGTAGGTAACTTAAATGTTACTATATCCCGATGAAGATCCGGGTGGAAGAATACATTCGCCCGGACGGGTCGAGTCCTTACGCAGAATGGTTTGACAGGCTAGACGCGCAGGCGGCGGCCAAAGTCACGACGGCGAAACTGCGCATGGAACTCGGCAACACGTCCAATGTAAAGTGGTTTGCAGGCATCGGCGAATACGTAATCGATTGGGGTCCGGGTTATCGGATTTATCTGGCGAAGGACGGCGAATCGCTGATCGTGTTGTTCGGAGGTGGAACCAAGCGCCGACAGCAATCAGATATCGGTCGGGCGAAAGCGCTGCACGCTGAGTACAAGGCGCGAAAAGTGCCTGCGCCGATCTACCGCAATGCCAAGAAGCGAAAGAGGTAAAGACAATGGCGCTTACTCGTGATTTCAAGAAGACAGTTGTCGCGCGCGTCGAGCGGGATCCCGCGTTCGCGAAGGCGCTCCTGGATGAGGCGGCAACGCTGTTTCTGAGTGGCGAGCCGGAGACAGCGCGCCTCATTCTGCGAGATCTCGTGAATGCAACTCTTGGCTTTGAACGGTTGGCCAAGGTAACGGCCACGCCGAGCAAGAGTCTCCATAGGATGCTGTCGCCCAAAGGCAATCCGAGCATGGATAACCTGGCGGCAATTTTTGACGCAATAAGGAAGTGCCTCAAAGTTAGCCTCAAAGCCCATACGGTGAACTTGCAGAAAGTGGCGTAGCGGTCGTGCCGCCCGCTGAGATCAAATCGGCGTGGGTGTGCAGCCTAATGTTCTCACCGATGGTTCGTCGTGAAGAAAGGTCCCATGCTGCGCTTTGAGTCGTCCGCCTTCGCCGTTACGCCTGGGGAGGATCAGGAGACGAATCCAGGTATTTTCGGCAGGGCGCTTGCAAGCTGGGTCAGCGAACAGCTCATTGGGGCAGGCTTGCATGTAGGGAGCGTCATCGCAGAAGATTTTGGCTGGTGTGTGCCAGTGAAGTCACCGCCGTATTCGCTCTACGTGGTCTGCGCCAGCGGCGAGTTAGCCAACCACTGGCAGGTATTCGCCGTTGCGGAGGGCGGTCTAACAGATCGGATCTTGCGAAAAGATCGAAGCACGGAGCTCGTTGCCGGTCTGCATTCCACGCTTCGGCACTGCCTCGAATCGTCGGCGGTGGTTCATGACCTCCGCGAACAAGCGGCGGATCAATGAGAAATTACCGACATGGAAGTCGCTTCGGGAAGGCGACATGGATTCTCGGCCTGGCAGTGCTCGTCGTGGCGGTAGTTGGTTTGTGGGCAAATTGGTCCGATGCGGAACTGCCAACTGGAACAGTCGCAGACCATTTGGTGGTGAAGAAGTCTGCAAGAGTCCTCGAGCTGTATCGAGGCGCCGAATTGATCCGGAGCTATCCGGTTTCCCTTGGCAGGACGCCCCGCGGACCTAAACAGCAAGCGGGTGACGGCCGCACCCCGGAAGGTCCTTACCGGCTCGACTACCGCAAGCTCGATAGCTCATTTCGGCGTGCGCTGCATATCTCCTATCCCGGCAAGGATGATGTAGCCGCGGCTAGAGTTAGAGGTGTCGTTCCGGGAGGTCTCATCATGGTGCACGGTATGAAAAACGGTCTCGGGTGGATTGGCCGTGCGCACCGAGCCGTCGATTGGACCGACGGATGTGTCGCGGTTACGGATCGCGAGATCGATGAGATAGTTCGGGTCGTGCCAGACGGCACGCCGATCATAATCGAGCCGTAGAATTGCTAACGCCAGTGGCCGTGAATGCGCCCATATCTGAACCGTTCTCTTTTCATACCGCTGGCGCTCGTACGGAACGATGACGGTCACCGATGCGTCTCAGCGAATCTATCATTTGGCGCACGGGGCAAGGAACCAAGGCCGCAATCGCCTTTGTTGGATTACTTTGCGGCGGGGCAGCCATGTATTTGGGCGGTTTGGCTTACAAGTCTTTCCCGGACTCGATCGTTGTGGTGGTTGCGCAGCTTGGTGGGCGCACTCTTTGGGCTCGGGGCCATGTTCTTTGCATGCAGGTCGATCCGCTGCTTGGCTGCGGGACTCGCTGGATCTGGGACTCGATGTCTAAAGAATCCGCAAGCCGTTGGATGTTCCCATTGCTGGATTCCAAGACCTGCCCTAATGCGGCCACCCGGACGGCGCCGCGGCAAGTGGAAGCCCAACTCCGCCGAGAGGGTCGTGATGCCTGGTTGGCGCGTCGCTGCACGCAAAGTTCTGGCGCCACAAAGGCGACTACTCTCGGCGATCGTCCTTGTGGCCATTCTGGAATTCGTGGCGAATGAGGTCTTTGCGTGGGGTCTCCTTGGCCTCTATGGGCGAAAATCCGAGGCGGTGGCGCTGCTGATCGGCCTGTTGGCATACGTCTTCGTCTTGCCAACCTATGATGAACTCACGGCAACTCAGGACGAGGATCCTACTGGCAGCAATCTTCCTAGATGAAAGCCTGCGAGGATTTCGGCATCTATCGCCGTCTATCGTCCCAAAGCGGAATTATTTGGCGGTAGATCTGACGGTAAGTTCGTTGCACGCTTAGGAAAAAATCAACATTGTCAGGCGCTTATACGTGCCGGAGACAATTGAGTGGGAGTGACCAGGGCGCTACCCTATTTTCGCACGGTCCGGCGCGGCAGTGAACCTTGAGTTTCTGGGCAATAGTGGCAAAAACTCCCTCTTGTTTTTTTTGCGCTTGTTTGCCGGCATGCGGGTCGCCGGATATATAGAGCCCGCATGCAGCCGGTCGCAGATTGATACCTTGACCGTATTCTAAGACTTCGATATCTTTCGAAGCATGAAATCCAAAGATGCCATCGAGAGTCTCGCCGCGCTGGCTCAGGAATCGCGTCTGGCGATCTTCAGGATGCTCGTGAAACGTGGTCCCGAGGGGTACACCCCGACGCAGCTTGGAGAGAAGCTCAAAGTCGCGTCGCCAACCCTGTCGTTCCACCTGAAGGAGCTGCAGCGGGCGGGACTCATCGACGTGCGTCGAGACGGCCGGTTTCTCTATTACCAGCCGAATTTCACCCACATGAACGGTCTGATCGGATTTCTCACCGAAAACTGCTGTGTCCTTGCTGACAAAGGCTGCGGTCCGGAATGCGCACCTGCGGAAGCGGAGGTCCCACTGACTAAGAGGCAACGCACATGAAGCGCTTCCATATTCACGTTTCCGTGGACGATCTCAACAAGAGCATCGGGTTTTATTCGACGCTCTTTGGGGCCGAGCCAACGCGCATTGAAGCGGATTACGCCAAGTGGATGCTGGAGGATCCCCGCGTGAACTTTGCGATCTCGACCGGGCGGCAGCCGGTTGGCGTCAACCACCTGGGCTTTCAGGTGGACTCCGCCGATGAACTCGATGGAATGCACGCGCAGTTGGCAAAGGCCGACGCTCACTTGATCGAGGAGAGCGAACAGGCGTGCTGTTATGCCAAGTCCGACAAATATTGGGTGAATGATCCGACGGGGATTGCCTGGGAGACGTTCCACACTCTCGACAGCATCCCGGTTTATGGAGAGGACACGCCAGTGTTCAATCACGGTAGCTCAACGGTGCCGACCCGAGGTGAGGGGTTGGCAACCCAGGCCAGGTGTTGCGTACCGGTAGCGAAAAGCGAACCGAAGGCCGAACAGCCCAGCTGTTGTGCGTAGTAATGCGTCGCCGCAGCCCACCATTCGGCTCGGTCGTCCCGAGGATCTTGCCGCCGTGATCGCACTGCTCAAAGGTGCGAGGCTCCCGACTGAAGACCTGACGAGTGCGCCGGATTTGCGTCTGTGGGTGCTCGAGGTCGAAGGTGATGTCGTCGGAGCCATCGGGATTGAGCGTTTCGGGACGAGTGCCTTGCTGCGTTCTCTGATCATCGCACCTGCCTACCAACGACGTGGCTTAGGGAACCAGCTTGTTGCGCAACTCGAACGGGATGTTCAAGAAAAAGGCGTGGGACAGCTCATTCTTTTGACTGAGACGGCCGAGTCGTTCTTCCGAACGAATGGGTACGAAGTCATTGATCGACGGTCCGTTCCCGTGGAAGTAACGCAGAGCGCCGAATTCCGGTCCCTCTGTCCGGCCTCTGCCGTGTCCATGGCCAAGGCGCTCAATCAACCAATCAGCCGAAGGAAATCAGATGTCAGAGCGAGCGTATAACGTCCTTTTCCTGTGCACGGGTAACTCCGCTCGCAGCATCCTGGCTGAATCGATCATGAACCGGCTCGGCAAAGGTCAATTTCACGGCTACAGTGCTGGAAGCCATCCGAATGGTCGCGTCAATCCTTTTGCGCTGAGTCTGCTAAAGCAACTCGAATTTCCTGTCGACGGATTGCGCAGCAAGAGTTGGGACGAGTTCGCGACACCCGGTGGACCTCGCTTCGATTTCGTGATCACGGTGTGCGACAACGCCGCCGGCGAGGTTTGCCCCGTGTGGCCCGGGCAACCGATGACCGCGCATTGGGGAATCCCGGATCCCGCCGCAGTCGAAGGAAGCGACGTTGAGAAGATGTCGGCGTTTCGGCAAGCCTTCCGTGCCATGGAGACGCGGATCAAGCTGTTCCTGAGTCTCCCTCTCGCCAGTATCGATTCGCTCAGATTGAAACAGCGCATGGATGCCATCGGAAAAACCGTCGATACACCGCAGTAATGAATGTCTTCGAGCGTTACCTGACGGTCTGGGTGTTCATGTGCATCGTCATCGGCATCGCGTTGGGGCAATTCCTGCCGGGCGCGTTCCAAACCATTGGTGCGCTTTCGGTCGCGCAGGTCAACTTACCGGTGGGTTTCCTGATCTGGGTCATGATCATCCCGATGTTGGTGAAGGTGGACTTTGGCGCACTTGGCCAGATCCGCCGGCACGTCAGGGGCATTGGCGTCACGCTGTTTGTCAATTGGTTGGTCAAGCCGTTCTCCATGGCGCTTCTTGGCTGGATTTTCATCCGGCATGTATTCGCAGCGTGGCTGCCGGCCGATCAACTCGATAGTTATATTGCGGGGTTGATTCTCTTGGCTGCGGCGCCGTGCACGGCGATGGTGTTTGTGTGGAGCCGCCTCACGGGGGGAGATCCCCTCTTTACACTATCGCAAGTCGCCCTCAACGACGCCATCATGGTGGCGGCTTTTGCGCCCTTGGTGGGGCTGCTCTTGGGAATCTCCTCGATTACCGTACCCTGGGGTACGTTGCTGACCTCCGTGGTCCTCTATATCGTCATTCCCGTGGTGATCGCGCAAGCGTGGCGCAAGTCGCTGCTGAAGCGCGGGGCGCCAGCGTTTGACGCCGCCATGCAGCGCATCGGACCTTGGTCGATCGGTGCTCTGCTCGCCACCCTGGTCCTGTTGTTTGCGTTTCAAGGTGAGGAGATTCTGCGGCAGCCGCGAATCATTGCGCTGCTGGCGGTACCGATTTTGATCCAAGTGCTATTCAATTCTGCGCTCGCGTATGGTTTGAATCGTGCCGTCGGCGAAAGCCATTCGGTCGCTTGCCCGTCCGCGCTCATCGGTGCGTCAAACTTCTTCGAACTGGCGGTGGCCGCGGCGATCAGTTTGTTTGGGTTTCATTCCGGTGCGGCGCTCGCCACCGTCGTCGGCGTGCTCATTGAGGTTCCGGTCATGCTCCTGGTCGTGAGTGTCGTGAATCGTTCGAAGGGCTGGTATGAACATACCGGACGGCCGGTTGCGGTGAAGACATGACTGCCGTGACGATTTATCACAATCCTGACTGCGGCACGTCTCGAAATACGCTGGCGCTCATTCGCAATGCGGGCGTAGAACCCACCGTGATCGAATATTTGAAAAACCCGCCAGATCGCGCGACCCTGAAATCCTTGATTTCGCGTATGGGAATGGGTGTTCGCGAGCTTCTACGGGAGAAGGGTACGCCCTACGCCGAGTTGGATCTCGCTGCGTCGCACTGGACGGACGACGACCTGGTAGATCATATGCTCGCCCACCCCATTCTCATCAATCGGCCGATCGTCGTGACGCCTTGGGGGGTGAAACTCTGCCGCCCGTCGGAAGCGGTACTCGATATTCTGCCGTTGCCCCAGAAAGCTCCCTTTTCTAAGGAAGATGGAGAACTCGTCATCGATTCGCAAGGCCATCGTGTCACACCCGCTTCCTGATCTCCCAAACGTTGATGCGGCCCTCTTCCGGCGCCCCGACAACACGGCTTTCTCGGGGGTTGGCACATCGACTCATCCGCCGCGAATCCTGCTGCTCTACGGGTCCTTGCGCCAAAGGTCGTTCAGTCGGCTGCTGACCTTCGAGGCGCAGCGGCTTCTGAATGCACTGGGCGCCGAGACTCGAATCTTCAACCCAGAGGGTCTGCCGCTGCCGGACGGCCATCCCGAAAGCCACCCCAAGGTTCAAGAGTTACGAGATCTTGCGGCCTGGTCGGAGGCTATGGTTTGGACGTCGCCTGAACGTCACGGCGCCATGACGGGCATCATGAAAGCGCAGATTGATTGGATTCCATTGAGCATCGGTTCTGTGCGCCCGACTCAAGGCAAGACTCTGGCGGTCATGGAGGTCTCCGGCGGATCTCAGTCATTCAATGCCGTCAATCAATTGCGGATTCTGGGTCGGTGGATGCGCATGATCACGATTCCCAACCAGTCGTCCGTCGCGAAAGCCTTCCTCGAGTTCGACAATGCAGGACGGATGAAGCCTTCAGCTTTCTATGAGCGCCTAGTCGATGTCATGGAGGAGCTAGTGAAGTTCACCTTACTGACGCGTGATGTCGCACCGTACCTGGTTGACCGTTACAGTGAACGGCGCGAGAGCGCAGAGGATTTATCGAAGCGGGTCAAAACCCTGTGAACCGCCGCAGAAGATTGGCGAGGAATACCCGCGTGTCTCGCGAGCCGAATAAATGCGTTGCGGCGCCACCGGCTAATCAAAGCAGACCCCGGTGTACACTGCAGGATCGAAGCACGACTCCCACTTCTCCGCGCTGGGCGTGGTGCTGTCGCTACCTTTTGTCACAGGGTTGAAGGGCGTTGTCGCTGTCCGAGTTGCAGGCTGCGGTTGGGTTTGTGCTCAAGGCAGCGATGATGGGACACGGCGCGGCGCTAGCCGTGTGCTCGCACGTGCAGAGCAATTCGGATAGGACCCGCTCCATCTGCCCGAGGGCTGCGATTTTCTCGCGGATGTTCGCGAGTCGGTCGCCTGCTATTTTGCGGATGGCGATGCGACTTCCCCCTCGTTCGAGACGCAGAAGTTCGCGAATTTCCTCGAGGCTGAAGCCTAGATCCTGCGACCTCTTGATGAACCGAATCCGGTCGATCGTCGCGGTCGGGTAACGGCGCACGCCGCCAGCGCTCTGTGGGACAGCCAACAGACGCCGCCGCTGGTAGTACCGTACAGTTTCCACCCCTACCTCGGCCGCCCGAGCGAGCTTTCCAATAGTCACTGCGGCGTCTGAGCGGATTGGCACTGTAGCGGGAACCGGACTGGCGGCCGTTTTGGGCATGACTTGACTCCGTACCTAGGTACGGAGCCTAGACTACCCCATGCCGCCCGTACAGCACGCCTGAGGACAGTTCATGACGCCGAAAATCCAGAAAGCTTGTTGCGGCGCACAAGCGGCTAATGACGCGGGTGCGACGCAAGGAGTGGCGGTGTCAGCCGCTGCGGGCGAGACCCGCGATCCGGTATGCGGAATGGTCGTGAAGCCAGCCACCGCGAAACATCGGGCTGAGCACGATGGGCAGACTTACTATTTCTGTAGCGACGGTTGCACGGCGAAGTTTCTAGCGGATCCGGCTCGGTTTCTGAAACCTGCCGACAAGGGCGCCCCCGCCGCGCCCGCAACTCCAATGGCACCAGAACCCACGGGAACGATCTATACCTGTCCGATGCATCCGCAGATCCGGCGTGATGCGCCCGGCAGTTGTCCGATCTGTGGCATGGCGCTTGAGCCGGAGGGCATTCCGGAAGCCGAAGGATCAAATCCTGAACTGAAGGACATGACCCGGCGTTTCGTGATTGGCGCGGTTCTCGCGACACCCATCTTCGTCCTGGAAATGGGGGGCCACCTCGGGCTCTTGAACATCGAACACATCGTGTCCACGACGGCGTCGATGTGGATTCAGTTTGCCCTGGCAACACCCATCGTGTTCTGGTGCGCGTGGCCCTTCTTCCAGCGAGCCTGGGCGTCGGTCCTGAACCGATCCCCCAACATGTTCACGTTGATTGCGTTAGGGGTAGGTGCTGCCTACGGTTACAGTTTGGTCGCCACCTTCGCTCCTGGTCTGTTCCCGGCAAGCCTTCGTCAGCACGGCGGCATGATTCCGGTCTACTACGAAGCGGCGGCGGTGGTGACGGTCCTCGTGCTGCTGGGTCAGGTGCTCGAGTTGCGCGCGAGGGAGAAGACCGGCGGCGCTATTCGGGCACTCCTGAAGCTAGCGCCCAAGACGGCGCGGCGCCTTCGTGCGGATGGGACCGACGAGGAAGTATCCCTCGATCAAGTTCACGTGGGCGATCGACTGCGGGTGCGCCCCGGTGAGGCGGTTCCGGTAGACGGGTCTGTGACGGAAGGGACGAGCTCCGTCGATGAATCGATGGTGACGGGCGAATCGATGCCAGTCGAAAAGACGGCGGGGGCCAAGGTGATCGGCGGCACCATCAACGGGACCGGCGCTCTGGTGATGACTGCGGAGAAAGTCGGTGCCGACACGATGCTGTCCCGGATAGTGCACATGGTGGCTGACGCACAGCGCACTCGCGCGCCCATCCAGCGACTGGCTGATTCGGTCGCTGCATGGTTCGTTCCGGCCGTCATGGCCTCGGCAGTACTGGCGTTTGCGGCCTGGATGATCTGGGCACCGGCTCCGGCGCTGGGCTTGGCTGTCGTTGCCGCCGTGTCGGTGCTCATCATCGCCTGCCCTTGTGCGCTTGGACTCGCCACCCCGATGTCCATCATGGTCGGAGTCGGCAAGGGCGCCAGCGCCGGAGTCCTCATCAAGAGCGCTGAGGCTCTCGAGCGGTTCGAGAAAGTCGATACGTTGGTGGTGGATAAGACCGGCACGCTCACGGAGGGAAAACCGCGCGTCACGGCGGTTGTGCCGGCCGCGGGCTTCGATGAGTCCACCGTCCTTTCGTTCGGCGCCAGTCTGGAAAAATCCAGCGAACATCCGCTCGCTGCTGCCATCTTGAGCGCCGCCACTGACCGCAAGGTCACCCTTCAAGAATTCACGAACTTCGCGTCTGTCACCGGCAAAGGCGTGACCGGGACCATCGCAGGTCGGCAGGTGGCCGTCGGCAATGCGGCGCTGCTGAAGGACCGTGGCGTGGCCAGTGCCGACCTCGAGGCGCGCGCCGACACCCTGCGCAAGGACGGGGCCACGGCTCTTTTCGTGGCAGTTGACGATAAGCCGGCCGGCATCATCGCGATCGCCGATCCGATCAAGGCGACCACGATGGCCGCGCTCGATGCTTTGCGCAAGGATGGGTTACGGATCGTCATGGTCACAGGCGACAACCGAACCACGGCACAGGCGGTCGCATCGAAGCTCGGGATCACGGAAGTCGAAGCCGACGTACTACCCGATCAGAAAAACGCCCTCGTTCGACGCTTCAAAACTGAAGGCCGAGTGGTCGCGATGGCCGGAGATGGGGTCAACGACGCACCCGCGCTCGCCGAGGCCGATGTCGGCATCGCGATGGGAACGGGAGCCGATGTCGCCATCCAAAGTGCCGGCATCACTCTCGTCAAGGGCGATCTTGCCGGGATTGCGCGCGCCCGGGCCTTGAGTCACGCCACCATGCGCAATATTCGCGAAAACCTCGTGCTCGCGTTTGTCTATAACGTCGTCGGGATTCCCGTGGCCGCCGGAGTGCTGTATCCCGCCTTTGGCATTCTGCTGAGTCCGATCATCGCGGCCGCCGCCATGAGTCTGAGCTCCTTCTCGGTGATCGGTAACGCGCTCCGGCTGCGAATCACCCACATATAAAGGATGCGCGCCGCACGGTATCAATCGGATTTAAAAAAACCAGCAAATGGCGGCTGGAAGGCTTCGTCCACCGCCTCCAGCGCCCTGGCAATCTTCTTCGTGTTTGCGACAGCGCTCGGCGGTTGTGTCCTGACACCCCATGGAACCGGGGACGAGCATGCGAAGCTCAAGGCGGCCTCGCCCCCCTTCGAGCCACGCATTGAGGCACGTCAGATACCGGAATTGCCGGCCGTCGCTACCTGGCAAGACGTGCTCAGCCGAGCCTTTCTCGCCAATGGCGAGTTGGAATCGAGCTATTTCGACTGGAAGGCGGCTTTCGCCCGGATCGACCAAGCGGCAACTTGGCCGAACACGAATGTCGCGCTCTCCTTCGGGTATATGTTTTCTCCCGGAAACATGAAGACTTGGGATCGGACCACGATCGGCGCCGGTTTCGATTCATCGATGAACTTGTCGCTTCCCGTCAAGACGCGAACCGCGGGCAAGGTGGCATTGGATGTGGCCAGAGAGGCTGAGGGTAAGTTTCGGGCGGTCAAGTTCGACCTGCAGCGGCGGGTCCTCGATGCCTATTTGGACCTCGCGCTAACTGAGGAGCTCATCCGTATCGAACGCGATAACCTGACGTTCTTGAAGCTGCTCTCGGACTCCGCTTCCGATAGGGCCGAGGCCGGCGGACCGATGCAGGATCTCTTTAAAGCGCTCATAGAATCAGAGACGGCACAAAACGATCTCGCCGGATTGGAAGCCAAGGCCTTGGCGATGCGCGGGGAACTCAACGGGATGTTGGGACGCGAGCCGTCCGCACCACTCGGCTTGCCCTCTAATTTGCCGGCTCCCCGGCCGGTAGCGGCCGATGACGCATCGCTCATCGCCGTGGCGGTTGCCCGGAATCCGGAACTCGCTGCCCTCGCCCAACAGGTGGCAGGCCGGACCGATGCGGTGGAACTCGCGAGGCTCGCGTATCTGCCGGACATCATCCCGTCGGCGAGCATCACGGGGAGCCTCTCCGAGTCGTTGGGGGCGATGTTGATGGTACCGACGAAGCGGCCGGCGATTCGTGCCGCCATCGATGAGGCTGAGTCGATGACGCGTTCGTCTGAGGCGATGCTTCGCCAGACCACCCACGACCGCGCGGCCCGCTTCGTCGCGGACCTGTCTCTCATGCGAAATGCCGAGCGCGAAACTCAGTTGTACCGAACCCGAGTGGTACCCGCTGCTCGCCAGCTCGTCGGCAGTTCTAGAAACGCCTATGCCGCAGGAACGATCGTTTTTGCCGACCTGATCGACAGCGAGCGGATGTTCATCTCGGTGCGGCGCATGGTTGCGCAGTCTCAGATTGAACGTGAGGAGCGTCTCGCCGAGCTCGAGGCCCTCGCGGGCGTCGATATCGAAACCCTGGGTGGTGGCCGCTCGACGGCGGGTAATTCGCCGACAGTCGGTACGGCGAGAACAGAGTAACGAAGGACTTTCATGATAACGAACCTACAAGGAAGGCTCCTGGCGATCGCGTTGGTCGGGGCGGTAATAGTAGGAGCGGCTCGCCATGTTTACGGGACCGAGCCGTCGGGGTCAACGACAGCCATGCCGGACGATATGCCCGGCATGGACATGTCCAAATCATCGAAACCCGCATCGCCATCAACGACGTCCTCGGCGCCGCCATCAGGGTACTCCGACATCAATGTCAATCAGGACGTGCAGCAACGCATCGGAGTAACCGTTGGCAGGGTCGAGCAAACCCCTCTCACCATGAGCATCCGCGCGGTCGGCATTGTCCGGCCCGATGAGACGCGGATGGCGCACGTTCACTTGAAGACCGAAGGTTGGGTTGAGACGCTGTTCGTGGCCTATACCGGTCAAAAGGTTAGGGTAGGCGAGCCGATGTTGTCGATCTACAGTCCTACGTTCTTCGCGGCGCAGCGGGAGTTCCTCTCCGCGTTACGGGTTGCGAAATCCGGCCTCGACAGCGAGGGCGATCAGAAAACCGTGGTGGATACCGCGCGGCGACGCTTGGAGCTCTGGGATGTTCCCAAGGACGAGATCGCGAAGTTGGAGCAAACCGGCAATGCGGGCAAGTCCCTGGTCTTGCGCAGCCCCATCTCCGGCACCGTGCTACAAAAGACCGCTTTTGCCGGCCAATACGTGACGATTCAAAACGATCTGTTCGTGGTCGCGGACCTCTCGAAGGTCTGGATGCAGGCGAAGATCTTCCAGTATGAATTGCCCCATGTCGCGATTGGGATGCCGGCGACTGTGTCATTTCCGTCAACGTCACAGCACACCTTAACCGGCAAGGTGGTGTTCATCGATCCGATCGTCGATGAGACCACGCGATCGGTCCAAGTACGCATCGAGCTGCCGAATCCGGACGGCACGCTGCTCCCCGGAATGTTTGGAGATGTGATGATCTCGCATGGGATGGGGTCTGGCTTGACGATCCCCGCCTCTGCTGTTATCCGCACGGGGGATCGCGATATTGCGTACCGGGTCATGTCCGGTGGCCACTTCTCGCCAGTTGTCGTCAAAATCAGCCCGACCCGGTTCGCCGATCGTTTCGAGCTACTCGACGGCCTGAAGGCCGGTGATGAGGTGGTCACGTCCGGCAATTTCCTCATCGACTCGGAAAGCCGCCTGGAGGCCGGTGCCGGCAGCATGGCGGACATGCCGGGGATGGCTGCTCCCAAGGCCAGCTCCAAGAAATGATCGCCCGCATCATCGAATTCAGCGCGAGGAACCCGTTCCTGATGCTGATACTGGTGGTCGTGGCCATCGGCGGCGGCGTTTGGGCGACGTTGACCACTCCGCTGGACGCCATCCCGGATCTCTCCGATGTCCAGGTGATCGTTGCGACCGATTGGGCGGACCGCAGCCCCAATATTATTGAAGATCAGATCACGTATCCGATCGTGACGCAGCTGCTGTCGGCGCCAAAGGTCAAAGCGGTACGCGCCAACAGCTTTTACGGCTCCTCGCTGATCTACGTCATCTTCGAGGACGGCACTGACCTATATTGGGCGCGCAGCCGGGTACTGGAATATTTGAGCGGCATGGCGGGCAAGCTCCCGCAGGGAGTCTCTCCCCAACTCGGACCGGATGCGACCGGGGTCGGCTGGGCGTTGGAATACGCCCTGATCGACAAGACCGGCAAGCACTCGCTCGCGGAGCTGCGCACCCTCCAGGACTGGCAGGTCCAATATCAGCTCCGGGCGGTCCCCGGCGTCGCCGAAGTCGCGTCCGTCGGCGGATTCGTCAAGCAGTACCAAGTCACCATCGACCCCAACAAACTGCAAGCCCACAAGATCTCGATCAATCAGGTCGTCGAACAGATCCGACGCAGCAACCAAGAAGTGGGCGGCCGAGTGTTGGAGTTCACGGGCCGGGAATACATGGTGCGGGGCCGGGGGTACCTGCGGATTGCCGCTGACCTCGAGATGGTTGCATTGGGGGCGGAGACCGACGGTACTCCCATCCTCGTCAGGGACGTGGGATTCGTTCAGCTCGGACCGGATATTCGTCGCGGCGCCGTGGACTTCAACGGCTTGGGCGATGCCGCCGGTGGCATCGTCGTGGTTCGTTACGGAGAGAGCGTCTACGACGTCCTGGCTCACGTCAAGAAGCTGATCAAGGACACCGTTCAGCCGTCGCTCCCCGAGGGCGTTGAGCTGGTGGTCACCTATGACCGCTCGACGCTGATCAAGCATTCGGTGGAAACACTGCGTGGCAAGCTGTTTGAGGAAAGCTTGATCGTGAGCCTGGTCTGCTTGGTATTTCTCTTTCGACTGCGCAGTGCTCTAGTGGCCATCATCACTCTTCCGCTGGCGGTGCTTTTGGCGATGTTGTCGATGCGATGGATTGGACTCACCAGCAACATCATGAGCCTGGGAGGAATCGCGATCGCGATCGGCGCGATGGTCGATGCCGCCATTGTGATGATTGAAAACGCCCACAAGCATCTGGAACGCGAGCAGGCTAAGCCCAAGGAGACACAGCGCCGGCATCTCGAGGTCCTGATCGACGCCGGCAAGGAGGTCGGGCCATCGCTGTTCTTCTCACTGTTGATCATTACCGTGAGCTTCCTGCCGGTCTTCTTCCTGCAGGACCAGGAGGGACGGCTGTTCAAGCCGCTGGCCTTCACGAAGTCCTCCAGCATGTTCTTCGCGGCTCTCCTGTCGATTACCGTGACGCCGTTTCTGATGACGCTACTGATCCGCGGAAAAATATCCCCGGAGGAGAAGAATCCGATCAACCGGTTCCTCATCCGGATTTACCAACCAGCCGCCAAACTCGCGTTGAAACATCGTTACGCGATGATCGTGATTGCGCTCCTCGCCATCGCGTGCGCCGTGCCGATTTACTTGAGCCTCGGCAGCGAGTTCATGCCACCCCTCTGGGAAGAGACCGTCCTGTACATGCCGGCGACCCTACCCGGAGCATCGGTCCAGACGATGACGCGCACGATCCAGGAGCAGGACCAGATTTTGATGGGCATTCCGGAAGTCGCGAGCGTGTTCGCAAAGACCGGACGCGCCGAGACCGCCACCGACCCCGCTCCATTGGAAATGGTCGAAACCGTTGTCAATCTCAAGCCTTCCGCCGAGTGGCGCAGCGGGATGACCCCCGAAAAGCTGATTGGGGAAATGGATGAGCAGCTCCGCGCAAAGATGATCGGGTTCTCCAGCAGCTGGACGATGCCTATCAAGGGGCGGATTGACATGCTCTCGACCGGCATTCGAACGCCCATCGGGGTGAAGGTTTTCGGTCCCGACCTGACTGGAATCGGCCGAATACTCTCGGATGTGGAAGCCACGTTGCGCACGGTTCCAGGCACGCGGAGTGCTTTTGCAGAGCGGGTGAGCCAGGGGTACTACCTCGACTTTGACGTCAACCGCGAGGCTATTGCTCGCTACGGGCTGTCGGTGATGGATGTCGAGGATACCATTATGGCGGCCGTTGGCGGCGCCAACGTCACCCAGACGATCGAAGGGCGGGAGCGCTACCCCGTGAATGTCCGGTACGGTCGCGAACTGCGGAATGATCTCGGCAGCTTGCGTCGGGTGCTCGTGGCGACACCCAACGGAGCACAGGTCCCCTTGGGAGAACTGGTGGACCTGAAATTCGTGGATGGCCCCGGGGCAATCAAGAGTGAGGCGGCTCAATTGGTCGGGTACGTCTATGTCGATCTCGCCGGCCGGGACACCGGCGGATACATGAAGGATGCGCAAAAAGCCGTCGCCAGGATGGTGAAGTTACCGGCCGGCTTCCGCCTCGAATGGAGCGGCTCGTTCGAGGGGATGCAGCGCGCGGGGCAACGCCTGATGTACGTTATTCCGATGACCCTCCTGATCATCGCCGTGCTGCTGTATTTCAACGGCAAGTCACTGGGGAAGGTGCTGATCGTTCTATGCGCCGTGCCGTTCTCGCTGGTTGGCGCCTTCCTGTTGCTCTGGATACTGGGATATCACCTGAGCGTCGCCGTATGGGTAGGCATCATCGCCCTGGCCGGTGTCGATGCTGAAACCGGAATGGTCATGCTCCTGTACCTTGATGTGGCCTACACGCGCTGGCAGCGTGAAGGTCGTATGAAAAGCATCGCCGAACTGGAAGGCGCCGTCATGGAGGGCGCCGTGCAGCGCGTGCGGCCCAAGATGATGACGGTGTTTGCGATCCTACTGGGTCTTCTCCCAATCATGTGGTCAAGCGGCACAGGATCGGATGTCATGAAACGAATCGCGGCCCCCATGGTGGGAGGCATCGTCACGAGTTTCATTTTGGAGCTGTTGATCTACCCGGCCATTTACGTGTTGTGGAAATGGTGGTCAGAAGTCCGGCACGTTAGAACGGCGGCCTAACGTGGATCGGTGCGGAGTTTGCCGTAAAGTTCTTTTCGGATCGGACGATTCGCATCGTACGTCTGCCGACCTACGCCGACCCTTTCGGCATCTATCGCTGTCTATCGCCCCTAAGCCGAAGTTTTTGGCGGTAGATCTGGGTTTTGGTGCATTGACGGTCTGGACCTAGAATTCGCGCCCCTGTTGAGAGGAGGCGCCGAATGACAAAACCCAAGTTACGCGACCCGATTTATCGGCGGCGCTGGTCGCGATGATGGCCGAGCGCGAGATTGCCGTCTCTCACACTACGGTCATGCGCTGGGTGCTACGGTATGTGCCGGAATACGAGCGCCGGTGGGCGCGCTTCGCACAACCGCCGGGTTTGTCCTGGCGCATAGACGAAACGGCCGTGTCTGTCCGTGGCGGCCGGCACTATCTGTATCGTGCAGTGGACAGGGACGGCAAGTCCGTCGCGTCATTGCTCTGCCAATGATCGCAGTATGGAATCTGCGCAGGCATTCTTCCGTACAGCCGTCGCTCAGGAAGGCGTCGCTTGGCCGGAGAAAATCAACGTCGATGGGAATAAGGCGACTCACCGCGGCTTGCGATTGCTCGGCAAGGAAGATTGCCGCTGGCGGACAGTGGAAATACGAGCGCGCCGGTACCTCAATAATGGGGTTGAGCAGGACCATCGGGCGATCAAGCAGCGATGTGCTTCAATGCTAGGACTCAAATCCTTTCGCTCGGCGGCGATCACCCTTGCAGGAGTCGAACTCGCCCATCGCATTCGTAAGACGCAGCACTCGTTGCCACTTAGGAATCGAGGAACGACGAATTCGCTCAAGGTACTGTGGGATCGCGCTCGGGGTCAGGCGTATGAGCCAGTCGCTCTAGACAGCGGCTCTCCTCCGCCGAGTCGTCGCGCGGGCGGCTCGGAGCGGCCGAGTGGCTGCGAAATCAGCAACTCGAGGATTTGACGTAGAGGCGCTATGGATATCTGCATTCGGAATCTATCGCTCACTATCGTCATAAAACGAAACTCGCTGACGGTATTGTGAGCAGATACGTATACGTGCCGGAGAAATATTGAGTGGGAGTGACTTTCACAAATCATTGTTTATAAAGTAAATAATAAATTATTTATCATGAAATGTCGGTATTAAGAACCGACTTTTCATGATACTCTGCCGCCCATGATAGATCGCGAGTTACACGCGCGGCAGATCACCGGCCTGCTGAAGCGATTTCCCGTGGTTGCGATTCTCGGGGCGCGTCAGGTCGGGAAGACGACTCTGGCAGCTTCAATAGCGCCTGCCGTAAGCAATCGCATCAGTCGCTTCGATCTGGAGAATCCTTCCGATCTCGCTCGGCTGGCGGATCCGATGCTTGCGCTTCAGGAACCAAAGGGCTTGGTCGTGCTGGATGAGGTGCAGCGCCGCCCGGAGCTGTTTCCGGTATTGCGCGTCTTGGCGGATCGCAAACCGGTCCGCACAAGGTTCCTTGTTTTGGGGAGCGCAGCTCCTGATTTGCTCAGGCAGAGCTCCGAATCGCTAGCCGGGCGAATTGCATACTACGAGCTGCCGGGTTTGGCAGTCCGAGAAGTTGGTTTCGAGCATGCAGATCGCCTGTGGGTGCGCGGCGGATTTCCCAAGGCCTTCCTCGCGCGCTCGGACCGCGAAAGCATGGAATGGCGGCAGGCCTTCATCCGGACTTTTCTCGAGCGGGATTTGCCGGCGCTCGGCGTAAATATCGCCGCAGATACAATGCGGCGTTTCTGGTCGATGCTTGCGCACCATCACGCCCAACTATGGAACGCATCTGAGATAGGTCGTTCCTTCGGCGTGGCGGATACCACTGTGCGCAACTATCTCGACAAACTGACTGATGCGTTGGTCGTGAGGCAGCTGAAGCCCTGGCACGAGAACCTTGGCAAGCGGCAGGTGAAGTCGCCCAAGATTTTCATTCGCGACTCCGGGTTACTGCACGCGCTGCTGAATCTTTCCACTAAGCGGGATATCGAGGGCCACCCCAAACTCGGTGCATCCTGGGAGGGTTTCATTATCGATCAACTGGTGCAACAGTTGGGTGTTTCTCCGGAGGAGACCTATCATTGGCGAACCCATCAGGGTGCCGAGCTGGATCTGCTTGTCGTGCGTGGTGGACTGAGGCTGGGCTTCGAGGTCAAACGTACGGTCGCTCCGACGCTGACACCATCGATGCGCTTGGCGATGCATGATCTGAAGCTCAAGTCGCTGACGGTCGTACATGCCGGCGACCAGACATTTCCTCTTTCCGAGCAGGTTCGCGCGGTTGCCTTTCGCGACGTATTGAATGCAATCAGGCCGCTGCAGTGAAATTTCCTATTTTTGCAGTGCAAGGATTGACGTTGCGACGAGATAGCCTCATGTAAGGAGCGATTGAAGAAATGATCCTCTATTCGACTATTGGTACTTCGGACATGGAGCGCGCGATCAAGTTCTATGACGCGATATTCGGCGCATTGGGCGTCAGTCGTGCGCCGAAATGGATCGACGGTTGGGCAGGGTGGGGAGGATCGTACGACGAGGGGTATGGGTTCTGGGTCTGCAATCCGTTCGATGGGCGGGCACCCGCTGCGGGGAATGGCACGATGATCGCGTTCCGCGCCAAAGATGAAGTCCAAGTGCAGGCTTTCCACGCCGCCGCGCTGGAGTACGGCGGCAGTGATGAAGGGGCTCCCGGTACGCGTCCATATTATGAGCCGACGTTTTATGTCGCGTACGTACGCGACCCTGACGGAAACAAACTCGCTTGCGTCTACCACAGGCACAAGCCATAGCTTCAGTCGCGTGATTACGAAAGACCTTGACCCTTTCCGCATCTATCGCCGCCGTCTATCGTTCCCAAGCGGAAGTTTCTGACGGTGGAAATGACGGTAAATTTGGCAGGCCCCGACACGAAATCCATGTCTTTCAGGAACGCGCGCGACTTCGCATCAAGAAATTCCGTAATGCGATTGAGCAGTCGTTCCCTCACATCGAGGAGCGAAGCGGCTGTGACTGGCGCCGCAGTCATGCCCTGAAAGTGCGCGGCGAACGTCTGCTCGAAATCGCGTGGCTCGTTCGGTGCCAACATCTCTGCAGCCGGTTTGGGGCTGCAGGTGAGATAAACGAGGAACGTTCGCCACAGTCTTGCATCGAGGTTGTCGCCGTCGATCTGCACACGTGAACGGTTGCGGCTCGCAATCAGTCGGTGGATTCCGGTCGCTACGGTTCCGCTGGTCTGCAGCTGCAGTCGTAGCGGTCCGGAGCGCAGCTGGTCGCCAATGGCTTTCAGCGCAGCCGAGATGTCCTGTGCGTTTTGGGCAAAGTCGCCGAGGGGCAGCCATATCAGGTCGATGTCGATGGAGAGACGCGGCAGATCGTGCTCGAAGAGATTGATGACCGTGCCCCCCTTCAACGCGAAGCGCTTCTCCTTTGCGAGCGTTGGCAGGATCTCTACGAGAAGCTTCATGCGCTCGGCGTAATAGTCACTTTGGGTGACTATATGCATCGTTGAAACGTTGCCCGCCGAACGGGCATTGGAGAGCGCGCGAGAAGTGATTGCGCTGACTGACGAACTGGCGGCCGACTTTCGTCGCGTGCGCGACGATTTCGACCAGCTCAATCGCCAGCTGCGCTCGGACCAAAGTGGGTCTGGCCGCGCCGCGGTGTCGTCCAGGATCTGATGCGCCAGCTCCTCGATGGGGTTGATGGCCTTGGCTTGCATGCGCTTAGATCACTGAGACGCAGCGATTTCGATTAGGCCGAGGGACCGGGCCGGGTGGTGGTGGACGTCGTATTTAGCCGCTCCGCACGTTCGCCGGACCCTCGGCTCGCCGATTGGGATGCTTTTGACAATGTAGCGCCTCGTGGCTACCATCACTGATATGAAAACCGTCGGCGTCCGCGACCTCAAGAACAAGCTGAGCGAATACCTTCGCCACGTGCGACTGGGTGAGAGCATCTTGGTCACCGACCGGGGAGAAGTCGTAGCTGAACTCCTGCCCCCTGGGCAAGGGCAGGGCGATCCGTCAGTGCCGGCGGGACTGCAGGCGCTGGCTAAACGGGGTCTCCTGACCCTGGGTGCTCCGGGCGCAGCGGACCTGTATCCCGCGCTGCTGCGCAAGCAAGGGGAACGTCGCCGGAGCGTTGCGCAATTGCTCGACGAGGAGCGCGGCACTCGGTGAATCTCTACGCGGAGTCGAGCGCGGTGCTGGCATGGCTCCTTGACGAGCCGACCGCACCTGCGGTGCGCCGCCTGCTCGGCGAGGCTGAAATTATTGTCGCTTCCGACCTGACCCTGATCGAGTGTGATCGTGTATTGCTGCGGGCTGTAGCGCTCAAGGAACTGACGGAGGCCGACGCCGCCGACCGTAGAGCGCACCTCATCGCGGCTGCTGCTCATTGGCAGGTGTTGCGAATCGCGGCTGAGATAGCAGATCGCGCGCGTCAGCCGTTTCCCGGCGACCCGATCCGGACACTCGATGCCATCCACCTCGCATCGCTTCTCGTCGCGCGTTCCGCGGTCGTCGGCCTCCGGCTGCTGAGCCTCGACGAGCGCGTGCGCCAAGCCGCGAAAGGGCTGGGTGTTGCCGTCGAGCCTTCCTGAGCATGGCGACTGTGCACCGGCGAGCGCATTTGACGTTGAACGGCATCGCGGCAGCCGGAGTGTGCGGCTTCGCAGATTGTGCTACTTTCGTGAAATGGACAAAAGAGTCACTCGGTACACCAGCCTGAAGACGATGAAGTCTGACGAATATCGTTCCTTGATTGGCGCAGATGCTGAAAACACCAGAGCCGTATATGCCGCGCTCGCGAAGTTCGGAGCACCGATTGAAGGCCCCACGGTACGCGGCCCGAACTGTCATGGGGACTCCACGATCAAGATATGGCGGTCTCGGCGACAAACACGTTCCAGGAGAGCGGGCGCAACGTAGCCTGCAGGAGATTGCTCTTCAGCGAGCAGGCCGGATGATCGACTGGCCGCACGGCGTCCGGATTCGCGCGGGAATTTTCCGCCTTGAGATCGGCATGGTGCAGTTCGGTGGACGCAATCAGCGTGCGTGCGCGCGAATCCGGTAGTTCCACCGTGAGCCGCATCTCCTCAGTGGTGCTGCGGTTCAAGACGAACACTGCAATCCGGCCGCGAGATTCATCGTGCAGTACGCTCGCCAGCAAGTAGTCGATCTTCGGGCAGGCGGCGGTGGCGTAGCTGTCGCTCTGAACCTTGACCCGCATCACCTTGCCGTGGCCAAAGCGTGCGGCCTGGGCGAAGGGGTGGAAAATGGTCTGGCGCCAGGCGAGGCCGCCCGGTTCGGTCATGATGGCGCCGAGTACGTTCACCAATTGCGCAAGGCAGGCCGCCTTGACTCGATCGGCATTGTTCATGAGCGTGATGAGTGCGCCGCCGACGATCAGCGCATCCTCAAAGTTATAGACCTCTTCGAGGAGCTTCGGCGCGATCGGCCAACCAGGCTTGCGCAGGTCGGCCGGTGTATACGCCTTGTACCAGACGTTCCACTCATCCAGCGACAACATGATCCGCTTCGCAGAGTTGCGTTTGGCGGCAATGGCGTCCGCGATGGCAATGACCTCCTTGATAAACGAGTCGAGATCTTCGATCACTGAAAAATAGGTTTTGATGTCGTTCGCATCGTTGCGGAAGTACTGATGCAGGGAAATATAATCCACCTGGTCGAAGCAGCGCTCGAGCACATCGTGTTCCCAGTGGCCGTACGTCACCATGCCGTGATTCGAGGAGCCGCATGCGGTGAGTTCTACTGCGGGATCCACCCAGCGCATGACCTTGGCGGTTTCTTGCGCGGCGCGTCCATATTCCGTGGAGGTCTTCTGGCAAATCTGCCAGGGGCCATCCATTTCATTGCCGAGACACCAGAATTTTATGGCGTGCGGCCGCTCGAAGCCGTGAGCACGGCGCAGATCCGAGAAATGTGTGCCTCCCGTGTGATTGCAGTATTCGATGAACTGGCGCGCCTCGTCGGGCCCGCGGGTGCCGAGGTTCACCGCCAGCATGGGCTCGATACCGACCGCCTTGCACCAGGTCATGAATTCGTTGGTGCCGAAGTCGTTCGTTTCCGTGCTGCCCCAGGCCAGGTCGAGACGTATAGGGCGCTGGGCCTTGGGTCCTACGCCGTCTTCCCAGTTGTAGCCCGACAAGAAGTTGCCTCCCGGATAGCGCACGATGGTGACGCCCAACTCCTTCGTCAGATCCAGTACGTCCCGGCGAAAGCCGTCCGTGTCCGCGCTCGGGTGTCCGGGCTCGTAAATGCCGCTGTAGATGCAGCGTCCCATGTGCTCCACGAAGGTACCGAAAATGCGTCGGTCGAGCGGTGCTATGACGAAATTACGATTGACGATGATCTGGCTGGTCAGCATAAGGCTCCGGGCTAAAGCAAATTGAACAGAAGATCATTGACCCGGCGCTCGGCATCGCCGAGCGCAACGTCGATGGACTTTTGCCCAGTAATGGCGGACTGCATTTCCTGGGATATGATTTGTTGAATCAGAAATTGCCGCTGCACGCCGGTCGGCAGCGGCGCGGCAATGTGGTCGAGCTTGGCCAGGTCCTTGCGATGCGGCAAGGCCTGCCATTGCGCGCTGTCGACGACCGCTTGGTACGCCGGCAAGTGGCCTGTCCGCGACCACTGAAAATCGTTTTCTTTCAGAAATTGCAGTACACGATAGATGGCGTGAGTTTTTTCCGGGCTGCGCTTGGCGTCGGTGACAGCCCAGGAATGGCCGTCCGCATAGGTCACGTCGCGGCCGGGATAGAGTTGCGGAAACGGCACCACCTCGTAGCCGCCGAACAGCGGCGAATCGGACTCCTTGGACGCCTGCTCGTAGTCTCCGATCATCCAGGTACCCACGAGGTACACGCCGCCTTGTCCATTCAGAAAGGCCGCGGTTGCGGCGGTATAGTCCTGATTCTTGGTGGTGAGATCCTCATCGTAGATCCGCTTGAACAAGTCGAGTACGCGGTGTGCCTCAGGCGTGCGCAAGCGGATGTGATGCGGATCCGGAAAGAACTCCGAATTTTGTTGCATCAAGAAGGTGAACAAGTTGCGGGCGTACACGGAAGGGTCGTTGACCATGGACTGGATCAGATAGGGCTTGCCGGTGGCGCGAGTAAACCGGCGCGCCTGCTGCAGCAATTCATCCGGGTCACGCGGCAGCAGCGGCACACCGCTGCGCAGCATGCCGGCTTTGCGGAACAGGTTTAGATTCAAGTGCCACAGCGGCGCCCAGGTGTCGAAGGGCAGCGCGAAGATGTGCCCGTCGCGCATTACGCCGGCCCGCGCGGCCGCGGTGAAAAGGTCGGCCGTGATGCCGACGGCGCGCAGACCATCATCGAGCGGCACGATCAGATGGCGCTGGCTGTAGTCTGAAATCACCGACTGGTGCATGCTCACGAGATCCGGCGGCTCGCCCGCGGCCAGCGCCGCGGAGAGTTGGTCGTAGCCCGGCCAATACACCACATTGGTATTCACGTGCACATCGGGATTCTCGGCGTTGAAACGGTTCACGATCGCCGTCACGATGCCGCACTCGCCCTCTGCCGCCGCGACATCGGCGGAATTGCCATACTGCGTCTCGCAGGCGCCGAAGAACCGCTGTAGAGTAACCTGAATCACGCCGGACTCATGCCGCGCGCACCCGCCCACCGATGTCACCGCCAGCGCGAGCAGCAAGCAGACGCCGCCGCGCATCATCGCGCCGCGGCGCGCGATACGCCGGCAATCACATAGCGCTGAAAAAGGAGGTACACCGCGAGGATGGGCAGGCTGGCAAATATCGCCTGAGCCATCAAAAAACCAAGTCCGTTGGTCTGCGCGAAATTCATTTGCGACGACGCGATCCCGACGGTCAAGGTGTAGCGGTCGGACTGAGTGGCGGATATCAGTGGCCACCAGTAATCATTCCATATCGACAGAAACGTGAAAATACCGAGCGTCGCTTGAGCAGGCAACGACAGGGGCAAGAGGATGCGCACAAACGTTTTGAACCGTGACGCGCCGTCCAGCCAGGCGGCTTCTTCGAGCTCCCTTGGCACAGCACGAAAGTACTGGGTCATGAGGAACACGCCGAAGGGCGCGGATAGGCCGGGCAGGACCAGGCCGGCGTAGCTATTGTGCCAATGCAGTGCGCTGAACAGCTGATGGCGCGCGATGATGACCGATTGTTCGGGGATGGCCAGTCCGAATAACACCAACATGAAGATCAGATCCCGCCCCGGAAATCGCAGGCGCGCGAACCCGTAACCCGCCAGGGAGGACAGAGTCAGTACGCCGGCGGTCACTGCGAGTGACACGATGGCGCTGTTCAATAGCCAGCCGAACACCGCGGGATGTCCCAATATTTCCGCGTAATTACGCAGGGTGTAGGGCGGCGAGAATGCGGTCTGCGTACTGCGCAGCAGGTCATTGTTCGGCTTGAGCGACAACAGCACCGCCCACACCAGTGGCGCGACCATGGCCAGCGATGCGGCGGAAAGGCCCGCAACGGACAGCCACTTGCGCGGGGTACTCACGAGAACGCTCCGCGGCGGCTGCGCGCGGCGTACATTTGAATCATCGCGGCGGCGAGGATGATGCAGAACAGCACCTCGGATGCCGCCGCGGCGTAACCAATGTCCCAGCGTTGAAATCCGACTTGATAGGCAAACAGCACGATCGGCAGGGAAGCGTTGTTGGGGCCGCCCAGGGTCATGATTTGCGCCTGGCCAAACAGTTGAAATTGAAGAATGACTTCGACCACCACCACCACGATGGCGGTACGCCGGATGGATGGCAGGGTGATATGCGTGAGCATCCGCCACCAGCCGGCACGGTCCAGCAGCGCGGCTTCATACAGTTCCTCGGGCACCTGCTGTAGCGCCGCCAGGAACAGCATCATGGGCAATCCAATGCACCACCAAATCGTGGTCAGCGCGATGGCGGGCAACACGAAGTGTTCATCGCTGAGGAAAGCGATAGGGCGAATACCCAGTTGCGTCAGAATATTCGCAATCAGTCCGCCATCCGGTATCAGTATCATGCGCCAAATCAGCGTGACGATGGTGACGGAGAGTATCGAAGAGGCGAAAAATAGGCCTCGAAGAATGCCCGACACTCGCGAACGGTTGTTCAGCGACAAAGCCAGGCCTAGGCCGATCAACGTCAAGGCGGGTACCGTCAGGATCACGAAGTAGCAGGTGTTGCGCACCGACTGCAAGAACTCGGCATCATGAAATAGCCGGACGTAATTGTCGAAACCGATGTATTGCGAGCCGCCGAACAAGTCGGCCTTGTGAAAGCTCAAGAAGATCCCGGACAGCAGCGGGTAGATGAGCAGCACCGCAAACACGATGAGGTAGGGTGCGACAAACAGCCAGCCGCTCCTCACCTCGCTCGCCCCGCGGGATCCCTTCGCTCTTCGCCCGCTCATGGCGGCGTCCGGTAGTTTCGACCGCCGGCGTCGAAAATATGTGCGGCGCGGACGTCAAGCCGTAGCCCGACGCACTGGTCGACGGTGAACGGGCAGCTGCCGCCGCCGAGCGCCACCAACCGCTCGCCGCTCTTCAGCGACACGAACACGTGGCTTCGATCGCCCAAGTATTCGATGAATTCAACCACACCCGCCGTGGTGCCCGCGCCCGCGGCGCAAAGCTGCACGGATTCCGGCCGAAGCCCCAACTTCAAGGGGCCGACGGGTATCGGCACGCCGGCGGGCAGCGGTACAGACACCCTCGACCCGTCGCTCATCGTCAGCTGCAGCGTATGGTGTTCGCCGCCGTCCTGCGGGGTGACGGGCATGAGATTCATGGCGGGCGAGCCAATGAAGCCCGCGACGAATTCGGTCGCCGGATGGGTGTAAATTTCCAGCGGCGTGCCCACCTGCTCGATGCGCCGCTGATTCATGACAACGATGCGGTCGGCGAGGGTCATGGCCTCGGTCTGATCGTGCGTCACGAAAATCATGGTGGTTTGCACGCGCCGATGCAGCTTCGCAATCTCCTGGCGCATGCGGCTGCGCAACGTCGCATCGAGATTGGACAGCGGCTCGTCGAACATGAACACTTTGGGATCCTTCACCAAGGCGCGGCCGATGGCCACCCGTTGGCGCTGTCCCCCCGATAGCTCGCTCGGCAGCCGCTCGAGCAGCGGCTCGATTTCGAGCGTGCGCGCCACATTTGAGACGCGGCGCGCAATCTCCGCGCGGGCCATGCCGGCATTGCGCAGGCCGAAGTCGATGTTGCCCCGCACCGTCATGTGGGGATACAACGCGTAGCCCTGGAATACCATGGCGACGCCGCGCTCGCCGGGCGGCAGATGATCTACGCGCCGCCCATCGATTTCGATTTCTCCGCCGTCGATGGACTCGAGGCCGGCGATAACGCGCAGCAGCGTGGATTTACCGCAGCCCGACGGCCCGAGTACCACCAGAAATTCCGTTTCGCCGATGTCGAGCGAAAGATGGTCGAGCACCGGCATGCCGCCGAATCGCTTGACGATGCCCCTGAGTGCGAGACCTCCCACGCCTACTCCTTACCGCCGCCCGATTAGTGATTGTGGCGCGGTATTCCCTTGGTGCGCGCAATCCTTTGGTATTTCACCGCCGGCTCGAGCACGGCGCCGCCCTCGAACTGGCCGATCGTCTCGCGTTGGATTTCCTGCCATGGCGTTTGACTCGCGGGGTAGGAGTAGCCGCCGGCGGCCGCCAGCTCTCTGCGCCGCCGTTCAAGGTCCGCATCGCTCAGGAGTACGTTGACTTCGCCCTTGCGCAAATCCACGCGAATGCGATCGCCGCTGCGAAGCAGGGCCAGCCCGCCACCGATCGCAGCTTCCGGCGAGGCGTTGAGAATCGACGGCGATCCGGACGTTCCCGACTGCCGCCCGTCGCCGATACAGGGCAGAACATGCACACCCTGCGCGATGAGTTGGACGGGAGCCCGCATATTCACCACCTCCGCGCCGCCGGGATACCCTATCGGGCCGGTGCCGCGCATGAACAGCGCGCAGTGCTCGTCGATATTGAGGGCAGGATCGTCAATCCTCGCGTGATAGTCCTCCGGCCCGTCGAATACCACGGCGCGCCCTTCGAAGGCGTCAGGGTCCATCGGGTTCGAGAGATAGCGCTCGCGAAATTCCGCCGATATCACGCTGGTCTTCATGATGGCGGAATCGAATAGATTGCCGCGCAGCACGAGGAAGCCTGCCTTGCCCGCCAAGGGCCGTTCGAATGGTCGAATGACCAATTCGTCCAAAATCCGGCCATCGCGGCAATTCTCGCCGAGGGTGCGGCCGTTTGCAGTCAGCGCGGCTTCGGCGATCAAGCCCTGCTTCATCAGTTGTTGAACCACCGCCGGCACGCCGCCTGCGCGGTAAAAATCCTCGCCGAGATACTCGCCGGCGGGCTGCAGATTCACGAGCAGCGGTACATCGTAGCCGTAGGTTTGCCAGTCATCGATGCTGAGGTCGATGCCGGCATGGCGTGCGAGCGCGATCAGGTGCAGGGGCGCATTCGTCGACCCGCCCAGTGCTGAGTTGACCCGGATGGCGTTGAGGAAGGCTTCCCGCGTCAAGATATCGGAGGGCTTGCGGTCGCTCTTTATCATCTCGACTATTTGCCGGCCGGTCTCATAGGCGTTTTCTTGACGATCGCGGTGCGGGGCGGGAATGGCCGCGGAGGCCGGCAACGACATTCCTAAGACTTCGGTCAGGCTGTTCATGGTGGTGGCCGTGCCCATGGTGTTGCAATAACCCGTGGACGGGGCGGCCGAGGCCACCAATTTGACGAAGGCTGCACGATCGATTTCGCCGGCGGCGAAGCGCTCACGTGCCCGCCACACCACGGTCCCGGACCCGATGCGCTTGCCATCCGCCCAGGCGCTCATCATGGGGCCCACGGACAGCGCGATGCAGGGAATGTCCACCGTTGCGGCGGCCATCAGACAGGCGGGCGTGGTCTTGTCGCATCCGATGGTGAGCACGGCACCGTCGATGGGATAGCCATAGAGAATTTCAACCAACCCCAGATACGCCAGATTGCGGTCCAACCCAGCGGTGGGGCGCTTGCCGGTCTCCTGGATCGGGTGCACGGGAAATTCAATCGGGATACCCCCGGCATCGCGAATTCCCTCGCGCACGCGCGTCGCCAGCACCAAGTGGTGGCGGTTACAGGGGGACAAATCCGAACCCGTTTGCGCAATGCCGACGATGGGACGCCCGGATTGCAATTCGCCGAGCGTCAAACCGAAATTCATGTAACGCTCCAAATACAGAGCGGTCATGTCGGCATTGTCCGGGTCGTCAAACCAGGCTCTGGAGCGCAAACGCGGCGGGTTGGGGGGCGATCTCATGTGGTGTATCCGACTATCATCGCAAGCGGGGATCAATCCCTCTGTATATACTCAGACAAATTGCCACAGCTCTCCGCGCTTGGCAAGACATTGAATATTTAGGAGAGAGCGGCGAGATAGCGGCCGGCCGTGCTTTGATATAGCGCCTGGGCCGGCTCGCTGGAGCGCCGGGCTTTTGTTTGATTTTATTCGGATAACGAACCATGCTGAAACGCCCGCCTACACGCACACCTGGCCGGATTGCTCTGGCCGTGCTGGCGGTGCTGACCGGTTGCACGTTGGGCGGCGTAGTGCGCGGCGCCGTCGTCGCGCAATTGCTGGGGCGGGTTGGAGAGGAGACGGTGGAAATCTACACGCTGACGAACGCCCATGGAATCGAAGTCCGGATCATGACCTATGGAGCGGCCATCGTATCGCTTAGAACTCCGGATCATGACGGCCGCTTCAAGAACATCGTGCTGGGATTCGACAGTCTGGAGACCTATCTCGCCGGCGTGCCTTATTACGGCGCGACCGTCGGACGCTACGCAAATCGAATCGCGAACGGGCGGTTCACTCTGGATGGCATCAGCCATCAGCTGGCGCTGAATGACGCGCCGAACAGCCTGCATGGCGGACAGCGGGGATTCGACAAGCGCATGTGGATTGCCGACGCCCTTACCGACACCGCGCACAATGTGCTGCGCTTGACCTATGTCAGCGCTGCGGGTGAGGAAGGCTATCCCGGCGAACTGATCGCCCATGTCACCTATCGATTGAGCGAAGAGGATTCTCTCGCCATCGAATTCGAGGCGACGACGACGGCGCCGACCCCGGTCAATCTTGCCAATCACGCCTACTTCAATCTCACGGGCGACCCGCAGCATCCCATTCTGGATCAACGGCTCACCATCAACGCCGACAAGTTCACCCCCGTCGACGCCACCTTGATTCCTACCGGCGAATTGCGCGCCGTGGCGGGCACGCCCTTCGATTTCCGTGCGCCGCATGCCATCGGCAGCCGTATCGATGCGGCCGACCATCAACTCGCGCTCGGCAAGGGTTACGACCACAACTGGGTGCTCAATGGCACGCCTGGCAAGGAACTGCGTTTGGCCGCGGTGCTCACCGATCCCACGAGCGGACGCTCGATGGAAGTCCACACCACGCAACCAGGGCTGCAGTTCTATTCGGGCAACTTCATGAACGGTCAGCCGGCGGGCCGCGGCAGCGTCTATGGTCATCGAACGGGACTATGCCTCGAGACGCAGCACTTTCCGGACTCACCCAATCGCACCGGCTTCCCCAACACGATTCTGCGTCCCGGAGAGACCTATTCCGAAAGGACGATGCTGCACTTCGGTACCGTGATGCCCGCCGGCGCGCACCGCTAGATTTGCGCATCATTGCAGCGTCAGGACCGTCACTGATTTTGGCGGCAATGCCGCATCGAGCTGACCGCCGCTGATTTTTGCAGCGGTGAAAGGCTTGGGCTCGACCGCCTGCGGTGCTTCAAAGGTATTGCGGGCATCCATCAAGGGGCCGGTCAACACGCGGCCATTCACTTTTTTTACGACGGCGCCGGCCAGCGTGATTGAAATCGACGCCGCGCGGTTCGGATCCAGATTGACCAGCGCCAACACGACGGCGCCGCTTTGGGTGCGCGCGGCGGACACGCTGAGCGCCGGCACCACTACACCTCCCAGCGCATAGGTGCCCGCTTGAAGCTCCGTCGGCAATAGGGTTGCATCCTGGAAGGGCCGGAACATGGAAAAAACGTGATAGGTGGGCGTCAGTACCAGCTTCGCACCGTCGGTGAGAATCATCGCCTGCAGCACATTGACCATTTGCGCAATGGCCGCGAGGCGTACGCGGTCCGCGTGACGATGAAAGATATTGAAATTGATGGCGGCGACCACGGCATCGCGCAACGTGTTCTGCTGGTATAAAAATCCGGGCTCCCTCCCAGGCTCGGGGTCGTACCAGGTACCCCACTCATCGACCGCAAAGGCCACTTTGTTTCCCGAATCGTGCTGCTCGAGCGGCACGCTGTTATGCGAAATGAAATCCTCCATGACCAAGGTATGCGCCAGAGTCGATATCCATTCATCCTCGCCGAAGCCGGTCGACTTGCCCTTGTGCTGCCAGTGATCGCCGGGGAGGGTGTAATAGTGGAAGGTGATGGCGTCCATGCCGTGCGGCACCTTCGACACCAATGTTTCGGTCCATGAGATATCGTCGTCGTGGCCGCCGCTCGCAATGATTTGCGGATGGGCGCCGGGCGGCGTCTTTAGGAAATGCGCGTATTGCCGGAACAAGTCGGCATAGTGATCGGGCGACATGTTGCCGCCGCATCCCCAGGCCTCATTGCCCACCGCGAAATAAGCTATCTTCCAGGGCTTGGGGTGGCCGTTGCGCGCGCGTTCGGCGGTGAGCGCCGTGGGCTGATCCGAAGTCATGTACTGCAGCCATTCCGCCATTTCCCGCGGCGAGCCAGTGCCTACATTGCCGTTGACGTAGGCATCCGCGCCGATCAGCTCGACGAAGTCCAGAAACTCGTGTGTGCCGAATTCGTTGGTTTCCGGAACCCCGCCCCAGTTGCTGTTCACGGTCACCGGACGTTGGTCGCGCGGACCGATGCCGTCTCGCCAATGATATTCGTCGGCAAAGCAGCCGCCGGGCCATCGCACCACGGGCACGTGCAGATCCTTTAACGCGCCCAGTACATCGCGCCTGAAGCCGCGTTCATTGGGAATGCTCGAACGCTCGCCCACCCAGATTCCCTCGTAGATGCCATGGCCGAGATGCTCGGCGAACTGGCCATACACGTGACGGTCGATTTTCGCGCCGGGCTGGTCGGCGCGGATGGTCAGGTGAGCAGAGGCGGCGAGTGCAACCGTTGCTGCCAGGCTCAATGGTAACGCGGCAAATCCTGCGCGTGCGGCGAATCGCATCGTCATCTCCCGGAACCCGAGGGTTAATCGAAAGGCTTACACGAAGGCGGCGGGCCAGTCGTCATCCGTCCAGCCCATGGGTGCTATGCGCAGCGTCGGCCGGCCGTCGTGCGCGCCATCATAAGCGTGATAGACGATGTAGTCCTTGCCGTCATCGCGCAGCACGGCGCAATGCCCGGGACCGAACCAACGGGATTCGCCCATGCCGGCCGCCAACACCAGGGTCCCACCGCCCTCCAGCATGGGCTGGCCGCTCCGATCGACATAAGGACCCACAATGTCCTTGGATCGGCCGACCACCGTGTAGTAGTTCGAGTCCGCGCCTCGGCAACAGAAATCGAAGGATGCGAACAAATAGTAGTTGCCGGCGCGCTGAATGATGAACACGGCCTCGATGGCATTGGGGGCCTTGGGACGGCGTGCCAGGCTCACGATCTTGGCATCGCTCACGGGAATGCCGCTCCGTGGATCGAGTTGCACGATTTTGATTCCGCTCCAAAAACTTCCGAATGCCAGCCAATGCCTGCCGTCGCGATCGACCACGTGCGCGGGATCGATCGCGTTGTAGTCATCGCTTTTCTTCGAGGCCAGCACCAGGCCCGCATTGTCCCAGCGATATTTGGGATCGGCCGGATCCAATGCCGCATTCGTGGCAAGACCAATCGCCGACACGTTCGAGCCGAAGCTGGAGCAGGCGTAGTACAAAAGATACCGGCCGTTGACGAAGGAAATATCGGGTGCCCAACACGTTTCGGTCTTGGGCACTGCCTGTTTGGCCCAGGCCGGCAGCCCCGCAAACACATCGCCGCCCTTCTTCCAGGTGAGCAAATCCTTGGAGTGATACCAAGGTATCTGCGCGGGGGTGTCTTTGCGCGGCGTCGTGCAAAACACATAGTAGGTGTCGCCGCCCTTGATGATGCAGGGATCGTGTATGGGGTACAAATCTCCCGTCAGTTTTGGATTGAGGGGGGCCAGCGTCTGCGCGCGGCCGGCTCCGACAGCGAGCGCGGCGAGTCCGCCGATCGATCCCTGCAACATATGCCGCCGCGAGAGCACTCGATGCATCCCTAGAGCTTGAAGCGGAGACCCAGCGCGTAGGTGCGGTCGAAACGCCGGGTGTCACGCGGGTAGTACGCCTGACTGCCGAAGTAGTCCTGATAGTAGCTATTCAGCAGATTGGTGGCATCGAAGGTCAGCGTCAGGCGATCGAGCAGTCGATAGCTCGCCGACAAGTCGAGCCAGGGTTGCGACTTGGCGTAGATGGTCTGAGGCTGCTGACCGCCTCCCGGCGCCCCGCTCACATTGAATCCCGCGCGCCAGTTGTAGGCCACCCGCACCGAGGCCGGTCCCTTGTCGTAAATGCCCACCAGGTTGTACGACCACTTGGATATATTCTGGAAATCGCCGCTGACGTAAGTGCCGTTGGCCTGCATACCTAGTCCATTGAGCAGACCCGGGAGGAAGTCAAAGAACTGCGTGTAGCCGGTTTCGAAGCCGCTGATGTGCCCCGCCGGCGCATTGAACGGCGTGGTGACCTGGTAGGTGATGCCGCTTATCGTCTCGGGGGCGATGATGCTCTCGATGTATCCGTCGACTTTGCGGTAAAACACCGCGCCCGTCAGGGCGTTGCCCTTGGAGAAGTAATACTCCAGGGACAGATCCGCGTTGGCCGATTTCGCGGGACGCAAGTTGGGATTGCCGCTGGTGCCCGATCCCAACAGGGTTGCGGTCGAAGCAGACAATGACAATGCCGGGTCGAGCTGCAGGAATGTCGGCCGGGTGACCGTCTTGCTCACCGCGAGGCGCAGGAACAAGTCATCCTGCAGCGCCAGACGCGCATTCAAGCTCGGCAACCAGTCGAGAGAATTCTTGGTACTGCCGGTGGGGCCCGGTCATCGAGACGGCTAGGGCGCATGACGCGCTGGCAAGTACCTGGCGTAAGTTCATCTATCCCCCTTTTCGCTGCAAGCGCATTGTTGTATCGCTCAAAAGCACGAGCGGTGCGTCTATAAC
>JALYHU010000049.1 GCA_030776345.1 Pseudomonadota bacterium
CCACGCTCGGATTCACGGTGCTGCATGCTTCCCGCGATTTGGCGATGGCGTTGGTGGACATGGTGCAGCAGTTCGCAAAGCTGCGTGAGGCGGTGCAGGTGCTCGGGCTGCCGCACGAAATGCAGGACGCACCGGACGCCAGGCCGCTCGCCATCAGCCGCGGCGCGATCAGTTTCCGGAACGTCAAGTTCAGTTATCCGAACGGCCAGAATGTGCTGAGTAACTTCGTGTTGGACGTGCCGGGGGGGCAAAAAATCGGTCTCGTGGGGCGCTCCGGCGCCGGCAAGTCCACCCTCTTTGCGTTGCTGCAGCGGCTGTACGATCCGGACGCCGGCGAGGTGCTCATCGATGGGCAAAATATCGCGCACGTGACGCAGGTGAGCTTACGCAGTTCGATCGCCATCGTGCAGCAGGATATTTCGTTGTTCCATCGGTCGCTTCTCGAGAACCTGCGCTACGGACGTCCGGAGGCGACCGACGAAGAGGTGTTCAGCGCCGTCGAGGCGGCGAAATGCACCGAATTCATCAATCGCCTGCCGGAAGGGTTCGAAACCTTGGTGGGCGAGCGCGGCATGAAGCTCTCGGGCGGGCAGCGCCAGCGCTTGGCCATCGCACGGGCGTTTCTCATGAACGCGCCCATCGTGTTGTTGGACGAAGCAACCTCCGCTCTCGATACCGAGTCCGAACAGTCGATTCAGGAGGCGCTGACGCGCCTGTTCAAGGGCCGGACCGTGATCGCCATCGCCCATCGTCTATCGACGCTCGATGCGTTCGACCGCATCGTGGTACTAGACCGCGGCCACATCGTCGAGGACGGTCCGCCACGGCGGCTGCTGCAAACCAAGGGGGTTTACAGCCGAATGTACGGCCGCCAAGTAAGGGTCTCCGCGGAGCAGTTGCCTTGAACCGAATGTGCCTTCTTCCCCGAAGCGGGGCGTCCGCCTCCGCCCCCGCGCAGGGGCGCGCCGTCACCGTGCGCCTCGTGGTTGCCGCGGCTGTGATTGCCGCAGTGTCTGCCTGCGGCAGTCTGCGGGGATCCTGGCACCAGCCGGGGCTGGCAACCCCGCCATCCGTTGCGACCGACAATCCACCGGCGCCGCCGCAACCCGCGCCATCCACACCGCCGGAAACGAGCAGTGAGATCTCGCCGCCGAGCGGCTCCGACGCCGTCATTGCGCCTTGCTTGCAGCCCGAAGCGAAGTCGAAGCAGAAGGCGAAGCCGAAACCGAAGCCGGCACGCAAAGAAGCGCCGCCGCAGCCGCCCACCGCACCGGCGGTCACTGAGATTGCGCCCGGCACAATGGTCGACGCCCAGGTGAAGCCCATGCCGGTGTCGGTGATGTCCATCCTCGGCAAACGCGTGGAGGGAGCCAATGGCGAAGATCTCGGAAGGGTCGTCGACGTGTTGGCCGACGCCGGCGGCCGCGTGCGGGTGGCCATCATCGACTTCGGCGGATTCTTGGGTGTCGGCGATCACCGGATCGCCGTCGACTGGCCGCTGCTGCGCTTCAACCCCGACCGGCGCAATCCGTCACTAGTGTTGAGCGTCAGCCGCGACAAACTGAAGACCGCACCGGAATACAAGGAGAATCCTCGCCCGCAGGCGTTGATGGAGCCCTCCGATCCGGCGCGGGATTCGAACTCGCCCGCGGCAGCCGAGCCGCCGGCTCCTGCCGACAGCAAGAAGTGAGCGAATGCCCGCAGCGGCCGACAACGAGCGCCCTGCGGACTCACCCGAAGGCGCCGGCCGCGGGCTCGATTGGTTCAATCTGTTCGTGGCGAACATCCAGACCGGCTTTGGACCGTTCATCGCGGTCTACCTGAGCGGCCAGAGTTGGACGCAGACTTCCATAGGAGTGGCGCTCAGCATCGGCACCGTGAGTTCCATGGCGAGCCAGGTGCCGGCGGGTGCGCTGGTGGATCTCATGCCGAACAAGACGCGCGTGGCGGCATTCAGCGTGCTGGTTTTCACCGTCAGCGCGCTGATGTTCGCCATTCATCCGATTCCGCTGTTCGTCTATCTCGCAGAAATCCTGCACGGCATATCGAGCTGCACATTGGGCCCCGCCATTGCCGCCATGAGTTTGGCGATAGCCGGCCGGTTCGGCATGGGTGTGCGGCTCGGCCGCAACGCGCGCTACGCTGCGATCGGCAACGGCGTCGGCGCTGCCCTGATGGGCGCGTGCGGACAATACGTATCGGAGCGCGCGGTATTCTATTTGACCGCGGCGCTGACGCTGCCCGCGCTCTTCGCGCTATTGCCGCTGCGCCGATCGGCGGCCGGCGGCGCCGAGCTGCGGCCTCCTCCGCCGCACAACGCGGGGGAGAGCAGGGCGAAAAGCCTGCGCGTGCTCGCCGATCGCCGTTTGTTGATCTTTTGCCTTTGCGGGATGCTGTTCACCTTCGCCAACGCGCCGCTGCTCATGCTCATCAGCGGTACCTTGACGGCGCAGGGGTCGAACCCCAGTTTGCTGATTGCCGCCTGCATCGTCCTGCCGCAAATCATCGTCGCGCTCGCGTCCCCCATGGTGGGCAAAATGGCGGAACGCTATGGGCGTCGCATCGTCCTGATGGCGGGCTTCAGCATGCTGCCGCTGCGCTGCTTGGTGTTCGCGGGGACGCAAAATCCGACGGTGCTGGTGGCCGCGCAGGCCTTCGACGGCATCGCAGCGGCGTGCTTCGGCATCATGGTGCCCTTGATAGTCAGCGACGTCGCCGGCGGTACGGGACATTTCAACCTGTCGTTCAGCGCCGTCGGATTCGGTATCGGCATCGGCGGCACGTTGAGCACGCCGGCGGCCGGGTGGATCGCGGATCATTTCGACACGCGGACGGCCTTCCTCGCGTTGATGGGAATCGGGATGGCCGCGCTCCTGGGGGCCTTCCTCATGCCCGAAACACGGCCCGGCGACTCCGCGTCGCGCCTGACGGGCGGCGTACTCCGCCAGACTGCTGCTAGTGGCGCGTCACCACCACGACGTCGCCGTCCCGGCGAGTGACCGTGGCGGCCACATCGTTGCCATAGCGATGCAGCAGCACGTCCACCGACCCGCCGCTCAAACGCAGGTTGCGCAGATGCACGTGGTCCAGGAATTCCGGCAACACGGGCCGATACAAGGCCACTTCGCGGCTGCCGTCGAACAGCTCGACACCGAGCGTGGCTTGCAGCAGGCAGAGCGTCGTCGCGCTGGCCCACGCCTGCGGCGCGCAGGCCACGGGATATTGAGTGGGTGGGTTGCGTTGGCGCCGCACGAAGCCGCAGAACAGTTCCGGCAAGCGCCGCAGATCCATATAGGAGGCGGCGTCGAATAGCGCGCTGAAAATCTGCGACGTCGCCTTCTTCTGACCGTAGCGAGCCATGCCCATCGCGATCAGCGCGTTGTCGTGCGGCCAGACCGAGCCATTGTGATACGACATGGGATTATAACGGGCCTCCGAGAGGGCGAGGGTGCGAATGCCCCAGCCGCTGAAAATGGACGGCGAGAGCAACGATTGCGTGACGCGGTGCGCGCGCTCCGGAGACGCAATGCCGGTGAGGAGCACCTGACCCGTATTCGACGAGACGACGCGGCAGGGTTGCTTGTCGCCGTCGAGCGCAAGGGCGTATACCGACAGCTCCTCGCACCAGAACTTGTCCTCGAACTGGCGCCGGAGAGCCACCGCTTGTGCCTGCAGGGTAGCGGCCTGTGCATGGTGGCCCAAGGCACCGGCCAGCAGGGCGCCATGCCTCTTCGCGCCGTAGACGTAGGCCTGAACTTCGCAAAGTGCGATGGGCCCTTCCGCCCGGCGGCCATCCTTGTGAAAGACTGCATCATGCGAGTCTTTCCATCCCTGGTTGGCCAACCCCTCCTTGGTTTGCCGGTAGTATTCGACGAAGCCGTCGCCATCGCGGTCCCCGTAGGTGTCGATCCAGCGCAAAGCGGCCTCGGCATTCGGCCACAGGAGGCGAACCGTTTCCAAGTCTCCGGTGCGGACGAAATATTCGCCGAGCAAGAGAACGAACAACGGCGTCGCGTCGACACTGCCATAGTAGCGGCCGAACGGAACCTCGCGCAGATTGGCCATCTCGCCATGGCGCATCTCGTGCAAAATCTTACCCGGTTCGGCGTCGCGTTCCGGTTCGCTTGCCGTGGCTTGAGTCGCGGCCAGAAAGCCGAGCACGCCTCGCGCGATGGTGGGATCCACCCACAGCGTCATGAGGGCGGTGATGATGCCGTCGCGGCCGAACGGCGTGCTGAACCAGGGCGTTCCGGCGTACGGATAGTGCCCTTGCGGCGTCTCGGTGATGAGCATGTACAAGTCGGACACCGAACGCCGCACGATTTCGTTGAAAACAGAATTGGAGCTATCGACGCTCGCGGCGCGTGCGCTCGATTCGCGCAGCGCGTGGCGCGCTGTGCGCATTCTGCGATAGAAGGTTCGCCCCGTCCATTCGTCCGCCGACTCGGGGACGCCGTAGCGAACGAAGATACGCCGCGTTTCGTGCGGCTTCAGCGACAGCTCGTAGGCGGCGCGGCCGGTGGTCAGGGCATTCGGCGCGGGCTCGAACGTCAGGCGGGTCGCGCGTTCGATCTCGTCCAGTCCCATGTACTTCAGCATGACCTCATGATCGCTCTCCAACTCCGCGAACGACGTGCCGCGCGCCGCGCGCCGTTCGCCGCGAACTTCGAACAGATCGGCAAAGTCGGACGCAAACCGAAATGTCAGGCGCAAGTGCAGGGGGGCATCGCTGAAATTGCGCACCAGCAAGCGTTCGTAACAGCTGGCGTTCCAGATGAATTTGATGCGGTTCAAATGGATCTGTTCGCGGCGCAGCGCAATCCGGTCGTCGATCAGTAAATCCGGATTGCTGAGGTCGGCGCTGAACACGGCGTTGTCGTCCTGAGTCATCGAACTCAGCAGCAGCGGCCGCGCTTCTTCCAGCAGCAATTGAAACTGCGACAGGATGCGCGTATCGCGATGGTACAGCCCTTCCGAATTGCCGGGTTCGCCGCCGATGTCGCCTCGCTGATCGAACACGGCAAAGGTATCGCCGTGCTTCAATGTCCTGGTGCGCCGTTCCTGCAAGGTGGCGCTGGCGGCAATGGCGTATTGCGGGGCCGCAACGACGTCGTCTACCGAATGAGCCGTGGATTCAGTCGTCGAAGTGGATGTGCTCACGCGTGCCCCGTGTCGTATGGATTGTAAAATTTGCATCGCCGATGCGGTCGGCAGCGGGAAAATCCTCAGGATTCTCAGCTACCATATTGGACTTTCGGTTCCACATCAATCGCAGAGCGGTGGCGCGACCGATCGTGAAACGGTGCGTCCTTTCCCTGCTATGGTCTGGAGATTGTCTCCACTGTTTTCACACCGGGACGGGCAGTCGACATGAAAATTGCACAGGTGGCACCTCTGACGGAAGCCGTGCCGCCGAAATTCTACGGCGGTACGGAGCGCGTGGTGGCCTACCTGACGGATGCATTGGTCGAACTGGGTCATGACGTCACACTGTTCGCTTCGGGCGACAGCAATACGAAAGCAGAGCTGACCGCCATTTGGCCGCGCGCGTTGCGGCTCGATCCCGGCGTCAAGGATTATTTCGCACCCGTCTTCATGGAACTCGAGATGGTCGCGCGCCGCGCGCACGAGTTCGATGTCATCCATGCGCATTTGGACTATTTCGGGTATCCGTTGCTGCGGCGTCTCGGCGTTCCCTCGGTCACCACGCTGCACGGCAGGCTCGATCTGCCGGAGCTTGCGCCCCTCTATGGCCTATATGGGGATATGCCCGTGGTGTCCATTTCGAACTCGCAGCGGGCACCGCTGCCGCAGGCGAACTACGTGGCGACGGTTTTGCACGGACTGCCGCAGGATTTGCTGCAACAGGGCCCCGGCACGGGCGGCTACCTCGCCTTCCTGGGGCGTATCTCGCCGGAGAAAGCGCCGGACGCAGCCATCAGAATTGCAGCGCAGGCCCGCATGCCCATCAAGATGGCCGCCAAGGTGGATAGAGTGGACGAAGAGTATTACAAAACCACGGTGGAGCCGCTGCTGCCGCAGGGCGACATCGAATTCGTCGGAGAAATCGGTGAACACCAGAAGGGCGGTTTTTTGGGCAATGCCGCGGCCCTGCTGTTCCCGATAGCGTGGCGCGAGCCGTTCGGGCTGGTGATGATCGAGGCCATGGCGTGCGGCACCCCGGTGATTGCGTTCAACAATGGTTCGGTGCCCGAGGTGTTGGAGGATGGGCTGACCGGGTTCATCGTCGAGAATGAGCAACAGGCCATCGAAGCGGTGGCGCAGCTCGGCACGCTCGACCGCGGGCGAATTCGAGCCGAGTTCGAGCGCCGCTTCACGGCGCACCACATGGCCCAGAACTACCTCAAACTGTATTCGCGGTTGGCGAAAACTCAGCGCACCGGCACGGGACTTTAGGCGGATCGCTGTTAACATGAGCCCATGTCGCAGACCGATCAAAACGAGGCAACGGCGACGGCAACGGCAACGGCGGGCATGCGCAACGTCGGGCTGGTGCTCACCGACGGCTACACCCATCTACCGCCGCATTTCTACACGTGCATCGAACCGAGTCGGGTCGCCGCGCCACGGCTGATCAAGTTCAATACGGCGCTTGCGGCCGAACTCGAGCTCGATGTCCGCGGCCTCGGACCGGACACTCTGGCGGCAATTTTCTCCGGAAACTTGGTGGTGCCGCATTCCCGCCCCATCGCCATGGTGTATGCCGGGCATCAGTTCGGCCAATTCGTACCGCAGCTCGGCGACGGGCGCGCCATTCTGCTGGGGGAAGTGCGCGACCGATTCGGCCGGCGCCGCGATATTCAACTCAAGGGCTCGGGCCGCACGCCGTACTCGCGAAGCGGCGATGGACGCGCCGCATTGGGGCCGGTATTGAGGGAATATCTGGTGAGCGAAGCCATGCATGCGTTGGGGGTTCCGGCGACCCGCGCACTGGCGGCCACTGCCACCGGTGAGACCGTTTTCCGCGACAGGCCCGTGCCCGGGGCGGTTTTGACGCGCGTTGCGGCCAGCCATGTGCGAGTGGGGACCTTTCAATACTTCGCTGCACGCGGCGATGTGGATGCGACCCGGCGGCTGGCGGACTACGTGATCGAGCGTCATTACCCCGACGTCGCCTCGGCCTCGAACCCTTATCTGGAATTGCTGCGAGTCGTGCTGCAACGCCAGGCGAGACTGGTGGCCGGCTGGATGAATGTGGGGTTCATCCATGGAGTCATGAATACGGACAACATGGCGATTTCAGGCGAGACCATCGACTTCGGGCCCTGCGCATTCATGGACGCTTATGATTCCGCGACGGTGTTCAGCTCCATCGACACGCGAGGGCGCTACGCCTATGCGAATCAACCGGCCGCGGCGCAATGGAACTTGGCGCGGTTCGCCGAGACCCTGTTGGCGTTGATCGATCCCCAGAGCGATCGCGCCATCGAGCTTGCCACGGCGGTGGTCGCCGATTTCTCCAGGGAGTTCGACGAACAGTGGCTCGCGGGCATGCGCAGGAAGCTCGGTCTTTTCACCGAGGAGGAGGGCGACCTCGCCTTGATCCGAGCATTGCTCGATATCATGCAACGCGGTGCCGCGGACTTCACGCTGACGTTCCGTCGGCTGTGCGCTGCCGCCGAGAGCGATGCCGCAGATGCGGCGATCGACGGGTTATTTACCGAGCCGGCGGCCGTCCATGACTGGCGGCAAGCGTGGCGCTCGCGGTTGGCTCGCGAACCGCAACCCGCGAGCGAGCATGCCGCGTACATGCGCCTGGTCAACCCGGCCGTCATCCCACGCAACCATCGAATCGAAGAGGTCATCGTTGCCGCGGTCGAACGCGGTGATACCGCGCCGTTCGAGGCCCTGTCGCAGGTGCTGTCGCGGCCGTACGAGGAACCCGCCACCGCCGCCTATGCCAATCCGCCGCTGCCCGAGGAGAGGGTGCTGCAAACATTTTGCGGAACTTGACGTGGGAGTCCTCGCGCACGGGCCCACTGCGGAGGGCAGGTGATGCCGTCCGCGGCAGACCCGCTCGATTGGATCCATGATGCGGCGCTGACTCAGTCCCAGCGCCCGTTTCTTCGCGGGCCGCAGGGACGCGAATTGAACTACGGGGCGCTGCGCAACGAGGCCGCCCGTTTTGCCGCCGCCTTGATGGCGCGGGGCGTGATGCCCGGCGATCGCGTGGCGGTCCAAGTGGATAAGTCCGTGGATGCCGTGCTGCTGTACGTGGCCTGTCTCAGCATGGGCGCCGTATTCGTGCCGATCAACGTCGCGAACACGGTCAACGAAGTCGATTATTTCCTGCGCGACTCGCAGCCGCGGCTCGCGGTGGTGCGCCCGGCGGATCGGACTCTGCTCGAACCCCTCGCGGCCCACGCCCAGGTTCAACACCTGGAGACCCTCGGAACGGAGGGCGAGGGTTCACTGCCCGACCTGGTGAGCCAATGCGCGCTGCAATCCCGAACGTTGCCGGTGCTCGGGCCGAATTCCCTGGCCGCCATCGTATACACGTCCGGCACCACCGGCCGGTCGAAAGGGGCCATGTTGACACGCGGCAATCTGGCGTCGAACGCTGCGACGCTCGCTGCGGTGTGGCGCTTCACGGCGGACGATATTTTGCTGCATACCTTGCCGCTGTTCCATGTACATGGATTGTTTGCTGCGATCAACACGGTGCTGGCCTCGGCGTCGAGCCTGGTGTTGCTGCCGAAGTTCGATGCCGCCGCGGTAGTGACACGACTGCCCGAGGCCACGGTATACATGGGGGTCCCGACGCACTACGCGCGACTGCTGCAGGAGCCTGCCCTCGATCCTCGCGTGACGGCCCACATGCGCTTGTTCGTCTCGGGATCGGCGCCGCTGCCGGCGCAGACTCACCACGAATTCCTGCGGCGGACCGGGCATAGGATTCTCGAACGATACGGCATGACCGAGACACTGATGAACACCTCGAACCCTTACGACGGGGTGCGGGTACCGGGCTCCGTGGGGCCCCCACTGCCCGGTGTCGCGATCCGAGTGGCCCACGCCGCGACGGACGATGCTCCGGAGATCGGCACTCTGGAGATCAAGGGGCCGAATGTGTTCGCGGGCTATTGGCACGATGCCGAAAAGACACGCAGCGAATTCACTCCAGACGGCTGGTTCAGGACCGGGGATTTGGGGCGCATCGATCGCGATGGTTTCGTGTACATCGTGGGCCGCGCAAAGGACCTGGTGATCAGCGGCGGGTACAACGTGTACCCGAAAGAAGTAGAAATGGAATTGGATGCGCTGGCCGGCGTCGCGGAAAGTGCCGTGTTCGGTGTGCCTCATCCGGACTTCGGGGAGGGCGTCACCGCAGCGGTGGTGAGCAAGCCGGGCGCCGTCCTGACGGAGACCGAAATCGTCGGCGCAGTCAAAGCGCGGCTGGCCGGATACAAAGTGCCCAAGCGAATAATCTTCGTGGACGAGCTGCCGCGCAATGCCATGGGGAAGGTTCAAAAGGCCGTGCTGCGGGCAACCCATGCGATGCTGTATCGTTGGAATTGAAACGCGAGGTACGTATAGACTCGCGATAAACCGAGGCACCTCGTGAGCGAGACCGCCTCGTCGGCACACTTTCGGGGGCCCTGAACCATGGCGCGACTGATCGTAGTTTCCAATCGAATTGCGGTTCCCGACCAGAACACGCCGGCCGGCGGCTTGGCCGTCGGGGTGCTTGCCGCATTGCGCGGACCGGACGGCGGCGTGTGGTTCGGGTGGAGCGGCAAGACGCAGGAGTCTCCGAGCGCCGAGCCCGAGATTCGAGAGAAGGAGGGTATTCGGTACATCACCATCGATCTACCGAGCGCAAGCTTCGACAAGTACTACAACGGTTTTTGCAACGGTTCGCTGTGGCCGCTGCATCACTATTTCCCCGGTGCATTTCGCTACGATGCCTCGGAGTTCGACGCGTACATGGCAGTCAACCGTCATTTCGCAGATGCGCTGGGCAGACTGATCGAGGACGGCGACGTCATCTGGGTGCACGACTATCAACTCATCCCGTTGGGCAGCTTATTGCGTCAGGCCGGGGTCAAGGCCCGCATCGGCTTCTTTCTGCACATTCCCTATCCGAACATCGCGGTTCTGAGACTGCTGCCGAATTATGCGGAACTCGTACGCGACATGTGCCAATACGATTTGGTGGGTTTCCAGACGGCCGAGGATTTGGACGGATTTCAGTCCGCTGTCAAGGCGGTGTTCAACAACGAAGCCGAATGTCACGTCCAACATATGCTGCTCAATGGCCGGCGGATCGGCCTCGGGGTATTTCCGATCGGAGTGGATGTCGATGTGATCGCGCGGCAGGCCGAGGACGCGGTGCGAGAGGACGATCAGGTCAAGCGGCTGGTCCATGGTCTGCTGGGGCGCAAGCTGCTGCTGGGCGTCGATCGGCTGGACTACAGCAAGGGGCTGATCGAGCGCTTCACGTCCTATCAGGCATTGCTGGAATCGACCCCCGAGCTCCAAGGCCACATCACCTTCATCCAGATTGCGCCGTTGAGCAGGATCAACGTGGCCGCGTACGGCGACATCCGCGATAAGCTGGAACAAACCGCCGGTCACATCAACGGGCAGTTCTCCGATACCGATTGGACCCCGATCCGCTACTTGAACAAAGACTTCTCGCACCAGACGCTGAGCGGGTTTCTTCGCGTCGCGAACGTGGCGGTGGTAACGCCGGTGCGCGACGGCATGAATTTGGTGGCCAAGGAATTCGTCGCTGCGCAAGACGCCGAGGATCCCGGCGCTTTGGTGCTCTCGAGCCTCGCGGGCGCAGCCCATGAATTGGAGGGGGCGCTGCTGGTGAACCCTTATGACAAATTCGCCGTCGCCCGTGCGCTGCAGCAGGCACTGGCCATGCCGCTTGCGGAACGGCGTGCGCGGCATGAAACCATGCTCGCGGCCCTGCGCGTCAACTCCATCGCCCGCTGGCACGAATCGTTCGTATCGCGTCTCACGTCCTGAAACGGTAGGATTCAAGTTATGCGCACGGCTGCCGAAGTTACCTCAAGGACGCTGCGTGTTTGCGCTGCGTGGGTCCAACAACTGCGGGTAACTCGGTGTCGTGACAGTTCTATTCCCAAGCAAGAAAATTGCATTGCGCTGGAACGGAGCCCTCGAGGCGAGGCTTCGACGTGCGCCGCTCGAGAGCTTCCTGCAGACTCGCGGCCTGAAATGTGCGCTGAGTGGACCGAGCCAGATTACCGACAACCTGGCGAGCGCAATCATCTTTCTCGTGGACAAAGGAATCACGGCGTACGGCACGGATCGCGGGCCGTTTCCCGCGGCCCGATATGCGGTGGTGGGGCAGATCGCCTGCGCGGTGAGCCGGGGATTGGCCGCGTTGGTTCTCGAGCCGGCTTCCTGGCGAATTGCGGGCCTGGTGGGGACGGCCCGGCTGCTGGCCCCCTTCACCGGCCTGGACGCGGCGGCCCATTTGGCGGCAGCGGCTGCGCGGGATTACAGCCGCACGTTGGGTACGTGCGCGCAGGACATACAGCTCCTGCAGGTCAGTCACGCCGCGTCGGCCGCCGTGGAAAGCAACGACGAGACGCTCACTGCAGGCGCGCAGAGTGTCATCCTGCAGTGCCTCTCGTCGATGCCTTGCCGCATTCCCGCGGAGAAGAGCAAGCGTGCGGCCGCCCTTTCCTATGACGTCGGCGGCGCAACCTTCAAGTCGTTGACGACATGAGTCTTGCCGGCAACTTTTTCGGCCATCGCGGCGACCCGCCGTTTTTCCTCATCGCTACGCACCACCCCATTTAGCGTAACGGTCCCGCCGACCGCCACGATTTTGACGTTGTGTGCGTAGGTGGACAGGGTTTTGTCGGCCATGACGCTTTGTCTGATGCGCTGCGTCAGTCCCTCATCCGTCGAGTCATTCTTCTGCGCATCGGCGGTGACCGCGTTCGAGGGATCGACTTTGTTATTCGCCGTGTTGTCGGCGGGTTTGTCGGTGGGCGCAGGCGTTTCGGCCATTGGACGGGGAGCCGTTTGCGCGGCGGCCCCCTGAAACATGACGGCCGAGACGGCGAGCGCGACCAGCGCTGGTGCAATTCGTTTTTTCATATGCCACCCGTTAGTTATTGCGGTCGTTAGCGAGAGGCCGTCTTGAAGTCGGACGCCGTTGCTCCTGCACTCTCTCCGGTAGACGCGATATCCGTGGCACCGGAGGATTTCAACAAATCCTTGGCGCGGGAGATGTCCTCCGACGTGTCGCAGTGCACGGACAGCAGCGTACCGCCGTTCTTGACGTGACCTTCGTACCGCTTGGCCTCATATTCGGGAATTCCCATTCCCACCAACGCACCGACGAGACCGCCGACCGCGCCGCCGACGCCGAGTCCGGCAAGCCCCGCCATGATGGGGCCCGCGGCAATGAAGGGCCCAATCCCGGGGATGGCCAAAGCGCCGACTCCGGCGAGCACGCCCAGGGTACCGCCGATGACTCCGCCGGCCGTTGCTCCGGTGGTCGCGCCTTCAGGCGCTTTGGTATCCTTGTGGTGCGCAAATTCCTTGGTGCTTCGGGTGTCGGGAAGCAGGACGGAGATGTCTGAACTTCGAAATCCCGCGGCGATGAGTACATCGACCGCCCGTTCGGCACGTTCCGCAGATTGATATATACCAAAGACAGCAGTGTTTTTCCCAGCCATGATGCGCCCCTCTGTTGTGAATTCGTACCGAACCGACGCAACTCATCGGCCGGATCATGCGGGGAGCAGTAGATCTCATTTCGCGGGCGCCCGATGTAGGACTGGTGCGCGAGATCGGCGCGGAGGAATCCGATAATGGCGACTCGGCAAACTTGACAGGGCGGGGTTTGGCTTACACAGTAAACCGACCGCTCGGACGCGCGTTCCGGATACAGTTGTCCGACTATGAGAAGAAGTGCAATCGACCAAGAATTCATCGGAGCGGGATAGAGTGGACCATGCGAGCCGCTGCCGCCTGTTGGAAGTCGCGCTGGCGAACGTCGTCGATGCCGTCATCGCCACCGACGCCGCTGGCCACATTTCTTACCTCAACTCGGCCGCCGAATCCATGCTGGGCTGGCGATCGAGCGAGGCGCTCGGCAAGCCCTTCGCCGAGGTATTTTCGATCGACCCCGCCGTGGAAGGTCCCGATCGGGCCGATGACACATTGACTCTCGGCCAGGCTGCGCTGGTCAACCGCACAGGGCTGCAAGTGGGGATCGAGTACAACGCCGTGCCGATACGCGACGGCGAATCATCGCTGGTCGGTACCGTCGTGGTGTTTCGCGCACGTCGTCATGCCGCCGAAATAGCCTTGCAGACCAGCCACGAGTCGCTGTTGGCGAACGCCGATGCGTTGTTCGAAGAAAAGGAGCGGGCCCAAGTGACGCTCGCCTCGATCGGCGATGCCGTGATCAGCGCGAATTTCAGCGGCCGCGTGCATTATCTGAATATGGTGGCCGAAACCATGACCGGGTGGATCCAGGCCGATGCTGCGGGGAATGCGGTCGACCATATCTTCAAGCTCGTCGATGTGGCAACACGGGAAATGATTCCGTGCCCCACGGTGCGGGCCATCATCGAAAACCGCAGAGTGTCTCTGGAAGCCGCGTGCGTACTGATCCGGCGTGACGGCAGCGAAATTGCCGTGGAAGTGTCGGCTGCGCCGATTCACGACAGGAACGGCGGGGTCATCGGTGCCGTCATGGTGGCGCATGATGTGACGGCGGCGCGCGAGCTGTCGAGCAAGCTCGCGCGGCTCGCGCTGCACGACAGCCTCACCGATTTGCCGAACCGAGCCCTGTTCAGCGACCGGCTCGGACAAGCGATGGCGAATGCAAGGGCTCAGGGGGGCTATGCGGCACTCTTGTACGTGGATCTGGATCGGTTCAAGCACATCAACGATTCGTTGGGGCACGCCACCGGAGACAAATTGCTGCAGACGGTGGCGCGAAGGCTGCTCGGCTGCGTGCGCAGCACCGATACCGTGAGCCGCCAGGGCGGAGACGAATTCGTGGTGCTGCTTGCCGACATCGTACGGATCAAGGACGCCGTGGCCTGCGCGGAAAAAATGCTGGCGGCGCTGGATGCGCCCTACCGGATCGGCGAGCACGAACTCACGCTGACCGCCAGTATCGGCGTTGCCATATTTCCCGATGACGCAGCCGACGGCGATGCACTCCTCAGATGTGCCGACGACGCGATGTACCAGGCCAAGTACCACGGGCGCAATAATTTCCAGCTCTTCACGCATCGAGTCGAGGCCGACGCGGGCGAATGACGCGCGCAAGGGCGCACGTAAGACGGGCCTTACATCAAGTACGCCCGAACCGGCGATAAACACCCGGTATGGAATCGGCCAGAGTAGCCGCACATGATCTAGCGATAGCGCTGAATAACTTCAACGAATAATTTCAACTCATAAGGAGCCGTATCATGGGTCGCGGAATTCTACTTTGGATGCTTGGTGTGCCTCTTCCTATCATCCTGCTGCTTGCCATGTGCTCGCATCATTGAATCGGGGGGCATATGGCACATGCATTCGAAACTCGCGCTGACGGTACCCGCGCCGACGCCATCCGCGCCGATATAGGTTCGGCGGCTCCGTGGCAATCTAACGTCGCGGTATCTTGGCCGGCCATCATCGCGGGTGCGTTCGTGGCGGCCGGTGTGTCTCTGATTCTTCTTGCACTCGGCTCCGGTCTTGGATTCGCCTCGATCTCGCCCTGGGCGAATCAGGGAGTATCGGCGACGACTTTCACCGTCACCGCGGCCCTCTGGCTGCTGGTGACGCAGTGGGTGTCGGCGGGGTTCGGCGGTTACATCGCCGGAAGGCTGCGCACTCGGTGGGCGGGGACCCACGTTCATGAGGTGTTCTTCCGTGATACGGCACATGGCCTCATCACGTGGGCTGTGGCCACGGTATTGATCGCCGCTTCGGTGACTACATCGGTGGCCTCGCTGGTGGGCGGCGGTGTCCATACGGTTGCCGATGTCGGTGCGCAGGGCGCGGCGGCGGCCCTTTCCTCCAATGCGTCCAGTGCTTCAAATGCCAATGCATCATCCCCCGGCGTCGGCTATGGGATCGATAAGTTGTTTCGATCGACGCCGGCGGAAGGGGCGCGCAGCGGCGGGAGCGATCCTCGCGTGGACGCGGCGCACATCACCGCGAACGCCATAGCCACCGGGAGCATGCCCGATACCGATCGCGCATACCTTGCGGCACTGGTTGCCGAACGAACGGGCGTCTCGCAAGCGGAGGCCCAGAGGCGCGTGGACGACTTCGTTTCCTCGGTCATGGAAGCCGAAGCCAAAATAAAGGCGGAGGCCGATCGAGCGAGGAAGGCGGCCGCCGAAGCCTCCGTTTATTTGGCCCTGTCCTTGCTCGTCGGCGCCTTCATCGCCTGCGTGACCGCGGCGCTCGGCGGAAGACTGCGCGACGAGCACGCCTAGCACGCCGTCCAAAGCGGGCTGAAGCATCATTCGCCCTGGGTGGGTTCTCCGCCCAGGGCGCTGCCGCATATGTCGCATATGTAAAGTCCGGCCGCAACCGTGGAAGCTGCGGCAGCGCGCCATAGCCGCACTGCGGGTGTTTCAAATTTTCGGGAAATAGAGTGAGGGTTTTCATCCCTCGACGTCGCTTTAAAGAGTGGGGGAATGGAATTCGAGCGAGAGCGTTCGTCATACAGCTATTTACCGAGGAAAACAGCCATGGTTGCCAGCACTGCATGGATCTCTTCATCCGGGGCGGCGCAGTCGACCGCCCCGGGCGGCAAGCGCGGCGCGCGCCGTGTATTGATCATCGACAATCACCCCATCGTTCGGGCGGGCTTGCGGCGGATCATAGAAAACGAGGAGGATCTATTGGTATGCGCGGAGGCGGACAATGCCAAAGACGCGCGCAGCGCCATCAAGGAGCGCAACCCGGACGTCATCATCGCCGACATCGGGCTCAATCAGGGGGACGGGATCGAGCTGGTGCGTGACGTGCGGGCGCACTATTCCCGTCTGCCCATCTTGGTGCTGTCGATTCATGACGAAGCCATCTACGCCGAACGCATGCTGTCGGTGGGCGCCAATGGTTACATCATGAAAGATGCAACCGCCGAGCAGATATTGCACTCGCTGCGGCGAGTCCTCGACGGCGATGTTTGCGTGTCGCAGGATGTGGGCTTCAACATGATCCGCAAGTCTGCAGCGCACGGCTATCTGTCGTCCAACCCGATCGATCGCTTGAGCAATCGCGAGTTGCAAATTCTACATTTGATCGGCAAGGGAATGAGCACTCGCGAGACGGCGCGTTCGCTCAATTTGAGCATCAAGACGGTGGAATCGCATCGCCAGCGCATCAAGACCAAGCTCAATCTCAGCACCGGGACTCAGCTCGTGCAATATGCGATCAATTGGTTCACGCGCCGGGTGACCAGCCATGGAATCCCCGCTATTCAGGCACAGGCGGTAGGCGGCGCCTGAGCGGGTGGCGCGCCGCCACCGCTAGAGCAGCGACATCTGACGGCCAAGAATTTCCGTCTCCACATTCAGTAACGGCAGCCGCTGCGCGAGGCACTCGCAAATCCGATCGCGCTCCGCGAGTCTTGCATCCGCGCTCGTCTCGACCCAGTCAGAAACCACCATGGTGGGCAATCGAAGCTCGTCCCGGTAAAGCTCTCTAATCCATTTGTATAGCGGCCGCAGCTGCGGGGACTTCACCCACCAGGGCGTCTCGTCGGGCATCCACAGCCTCGCGGTACTGAGGTGCTGCACGAAACGGCGCCTCGGAACCAGGGTCTGTCCCACGTAGCGCACCTGCCGGATATCGCGCGGATCGGACAGGAAGTAGATGGCGGTACCCCGCGGCGGAGCGCCCGAGTCGTCGTAGAGTTGCACGCCGACATGGCTGCGAATCTGCCGGGCGACCACCGGCTTAGCGAAGCTGACTGTCCTTGCTTCCACGCCGGTTATATCCGCTGAAGCGCGCGACGTCGCGATCATGGGCGTCCTGGCACGGCAGGCACAAACGCACGCCCGCAATCGCCGCGCGCCGCGCTTCCGGAATCTCGCATCCGCACTCCGCACAATGCGTCAGACCGGGTCCCCGGGGGAGTTGGCCCTGGGCACGCTTGATTCCATCCTTCACGGTAGCATCGATCTGATCCTGTACGGCGCCTTCGCCCGCCCAACCGGTAGCCATTTGCTCAGGCCGCGTCGGCGGGCCGGCAAAAAAACAGATGCGCCGGCAGGACATTGAGAGGTTCGAACTTGCGGCCGACGTAGCGGAAGATCCGCCGTAGATCCTGCAAAACCCGAGTGGAGAACTGATAGACGAGAAAGGAGCCGTCCGGCTCGAGTACCTCGCAGGTCTTGCGCAAGATGCGCTCGCGCACCGGCGCAGGAATGGTACTGAAGGGAATGCCGGAGATTATGTAGCTTGCCCTTTCGTGGCCGTGCTGCCGTAGAATCTCGTCCACCGACTCTGCCGAGGCCTCGACCACGTGGAGGCGCTCGTCCTTGGCGGAGGATCGCAGGAAACTCACGAACTCCGGGTTGGTTTCTATGGCGATGAGGATCCCGTCCGGGCGCATCCGCCGGAGCACTTCCGTGGTGATACCGCCGACGCCGGGGCCATACTCCACGATCACCCGCGCCCGTGCCCAGTCGATCGGTGCCAACAACTGCTTGATGAGGAATCGAGAACTCGGAACGATGGAGCCGAGCATTCGCGGATGACGAAAAAAATTGCGCGCGAAGAGCAGGGCGTCCCCATTTCGCGGCTTGCTCGAGATTTGCTGCTTGTCGGACACGACTCGATTCACTTGGCTAGTACTCATTTCAGTTCCCCCGCATATTATATTATGCTTCAGTCGCCGGAGGCGTGGCTAACAACCAGGGATGTTGGGGACGCGGTTTTTCCATTCGGCGACCGTGGACCGGTCGGCCCGGCGACTAGGCGCCAGGCGCAATCGCGCTCGCGCGCGCGGGCGCCGAGAAAAACTCCCACGTGTCTTGGGCCCAATTGGGCGGCAGCGCGTGGCCTATGGCGTGGTCGAAGGAGCATTCGACGTACTCGCTCGAGCAGCCCTTGTAAGATACGCACGACATGGACGGAGTGCTTGATTTGATGTTCGTCGATGCGGAGCTGCACGAGTTCAGGTACTGAAAGAGTTTGGACGTGGTCGCGAAATCGGGTGCCGGGTATAGGGCATCGCCGCCCGCCGCATGCTCGAACCGCACGCGCGGATGCTTGTGGGAAGGGCAGGGCAGATTTTGGTACGTCAAGTAATTCGACGTATCCTTGTATTCGTCATCGGTCGAATTGGCCGCGACCGCCGCGATCTCATCGCCGCGCCGGCACGCAAGCGCGATCGCGAAATCGCCGCCCCACGAGAAGCCCGCGACAAAGATTCGCTCCTTGTCGATGCAGTACGCGGCTTCGAGGTCGCGCAGCATGTTGTCGAACAGCGGCAAATCGTAGCCCTCGGTCCTGTCGTCCCAGCCTACTCCATAGTGTTGGAAAGCTATCCCGTCCGGGAACACGAAAATGCCGTTTTGCGATGCTCCGGCGGCCTTCTGCAAGCCCCACGAATAGCTTTGGGCAGACGTTCCCGAGGCGCCGTGAAAGACAAATATCAACGCATGGGGTTTCGACGCATCGTAGTCGGATGCGACCTGGATCAAGAAGGTGCGCGAACGTGCGTTGCCGTCCCGGGCCGTCAGATTGAATACCCCGGTCGCGGCGTGCTTCCCGCAGCCAGCCGACGGAACTCGGTCCTGCGCGTGGGCCGACATGCGCGGTGCGGTCAGCAGGAAGATGCCCACGGCGAGCAGGATGGATTGAGGCATCATGCTGCGCATGATAACGCATGAATCGCTTGGACTACGGCTATGGAAATCGTCTTATTTTCCGGGTTGACTCTGTGCGTGCTCGCCGTGCTGCGTATCGGGATCAAGAACTATCGCGGCGAAATGTCGGATTTCATACGCACCCCGTCCACGGAGCTTTCGCGGCACCCGGAACGTACGGCCGTCGCAGATCTGCGAGAAATCTCTTTCTCCGCGCCCGGAGGGCCCCGGCTTGCAGGTTGGTATGCGCCGTCGCGACACGGAGCCGCGGTCGTTCTGGTCCATGGTACCGGCGCGGACCGTTCGTCGCTCCTTTTCGAGACAGGCGCCTTGGCCGATGCCGGCTTGGGTGTGCTCGCGCTGGATCTTCCGGGTCAAGGGGCGAGCGAGGGGCAATCATCGTGGGGAGTCCCGGAAAGACGCGCGATCGTGGCGGCGGTCGCCTGGCTCGGCGCTCGCGACGAGGTGGATCCGCAACGAATCGGCGGTTTCGGCGTATCCATGGGTGCCTATGTGCTGGCACAGGCTGCCGTGCTCGAGCACCGGCTGCGAGCCGTGGCGCTCGCGGGCTGCCCCACCGATGTGGTCGAGCAGAACTGGGTGGCCTCGAACAAATGGGGCTTGCTCAGTCAGTTACCCACGTATTGGGCCCTGCGTGCCTCCGGAATGCCTTTGGACATGCTGCCAAAGGATATTATCGGCGCAATCGCGCCCCGGCCGGTATTCATCCTCGGGGGAGAGTTCGACCGCGCGGTTCCTGCCTATATGGCGCGACAACTGTTCGCGGCCGCCGGCGAGCCCAAGGCCTTGTGGATCGTTCCTGGGGCATACCATGTCGACTACCCTCGGGTGGCATCGCAAGAGTATGGCGCGCGGCTGACCGAGTTCTTCCAGCGTGTACTCGCGACCGGATCCACAAACGCGCGGTAGCCGCGTTGGCTGCACCTCTTCCATCTGCTAATTTCCACGCGCCATTCGGCAAATCTCAAAGGATACGATGCGACATCCCTACGGCTCCGGATTACTGATCGCCCCGCACGGTTTCCGGCCCAAGCTGGCGTGGGTGATGGAAAGGGCGATCAGAATGGTCGTGAAGTATTGGTTGAGGCCCTTCGATGTGTTGGGGCTTCATCGCTTTCGTATCACCCGGCTGATCTGGGCGAAGGACCGCATCGGCCGCGGGATAGGCGAGTACACCGTCTTCCACCCGTCGCAATCGGTAAATGTCGCTCGCCCTTCGGATGCCGAGTTCCTGCAGGCATGCAAACACTATGGGTCAGGGGTGTTGAAGCTCGGCGAAGTATTCGTGTGCGAGGTGTCGCCCGCCCTCTACTGCCCATGGCTCGGCCTGGTGGCGAACGAACACTTCGAGGTTTTCGGCGATTCGGTCCTGTTACCGCATCGATTCGAACTCAGCCCCGCCCATCGAGATTTTCGACCGTGGCGCTTCGCGCGGCGCAAGGGCCCGGTGTCGAGCATTCAGCGGATCGATGCGTACAATTTTTGGCACTGGATGGCGGACTGCCTGCCGCAGGTGCTGACCCTCGAGAAGTACATGCAGGGACAACCGCTGACCTTGTTGGCCGCCGACGATCTGGGCGGATTCCAACGGGAAACCCTGGGCCTGGTCATGCCATCGACGATGAATTTGGAATTCGTGGCGAGGAAAACGTGGATCAAGACCGATCGTTTCATCTTGCCCTCGTACCTGTCCGGGAAGTGCAATGGCTACCTGCCGGAAGATTATTATGCCGAGATTCGCGCAAGGATTACTCGGCGCTTAGGGCTTCCCGACAGCGCGAAGCCGGAGCTTCGACTCTACCTCCCGCGAGGCGGCGCCCGCAGGCGCCGAGTCGGCAATGAAGCCGCGATCATCGAATCTCTCGCGCGCTATGGTTTCATCTCCGTGAGACCGGAAGCCATGACGCTTCGCGAGCAGGTGGGCCTGTTCCAGCGTGCGGAAGTGATCGTGGCTCCGCACGGCGCCGCGCTGGGAGGCATGGTGTTCGCCCCTCGAGCCAAGGTGCTCGTACTGTACCCGGAGCGGCATCCCGGAGAGTACTTCTACACCATGGCGCGCCGGCTCGGCGTCGATCATTACGGTCTGATTCATGACAGCCGATCCGACGAAGATGCCATCGAAGATTTCTTGGTGGACCAAGGCCGGATGGAGGCCATGCTCGAGGGCCCGATGGGCTTGAGCTGCCGATGATTCCGCTCGCCGCGGTCCTGGTGGCGGCGGTATCCTGAGTTCAGTGTAGCGGCCAGAGGAGACGCAATGGATCCGTTCATGCAAGCGGCGATCGACGAGGCGCAACTCGGCGTGGCGGAGGCGGGCATTCCCATCGGTTCGGTCCTCGTCCATCGAGGTAGGATCATCGGACGCGGGCGCAATCGGCGCGTGCAGGACCGCAGCCCGATCTTGCACGGGGAGCTCGATGCGCTGCAGAACGCGGGACGGCAAGTCGCCACGGTGTATCGAGAGTCGGTGTTGTATACGACGCTGTCCCCGTGCTCCATGTGCAGCGGTGCCATCCTGCTGTACGGAATTCCCAGGGTGGTGATCGGTGAGAACCAGACCTTCATGGGGGAGGAGGAATGGCTGCGTTCGCGAGGCGTGCGCGTCGATGTGGTTCACGACGGGACATGCCGCGAGCTCATGAAGCGGTTCATCGCGGACCAACCCGCACTCTGGAATGAGGACATCGGCGAGACATGACCGGTAGGTCGGCTATCTGTCCCGAATGGACATGGAGTAGTTGGTCGGGGAGACAGGATTCGAACCTGCGACCTCGTGGACCCGAACCACGCGCTCTACCAGTCTGAGCTACACCCCGAAATCGCCTGCGGACTAGTGCTTGCGTGCCACAGCGAACCGCGCCAACTCGCTCAAACCTTCTTTGAAAATCGTCTCTGGAAGGGGAGCCAGCGCAGCAAGCGCCTGATCTGCCTCGCCTTGAGCGAGGCGCGCAGTGTACGCAAGCCCTCCGAGGCTTGCAACGGCGCGGGTGATTTCATCGAGCTGGCCCAAGCCGCCGTGCTCGATGGCATGGCGAATCATTTCGCGCTGGGCAGGGCTTCCATGCTGCATTGCATATATGAGCGGAAGAGTGGGTTTCCCCTCGGCGAGGTCGGCCCCCAGGTGCTTCCCCAAGCTGGCTTCATCGGCCTGGTAGTCGAGCGCATCGTCCACCAATTGGAATGCCGTGCCTATATGCCGCCCGTAGCGCGCGAGCGACTCCTCGATCAAGGGCGGTGCGTCGCTCAGCACCGCGCCTATCTGCGCGCCCGCCTGAAACAGCCGTGCGGTCTTGCGCTGTATCACATCGATATAGCGCGCTTCGCTGGTATTCGGATCGTGCGCGTTCATCAATTGCAGCACCTCGCCCTCGGCGATGGCATTGGTGGCGTCGGCGATGATCCGCATGATGGACATGCGATCGAGGGTTACCATCATCTGAAATGCGCGCGAATAGAGAAAATCGCCCACCAGAACGCTGGTGGCATTGCCGAACACCTCGTTGGCCGTGTCGCGTCCGCGGCGCAGCGACGAACCATCGACCACATCGTCATGGAGCAAGGTGGCGGTGTGGATGAACTCGATGATGGCGGCGGCCTCGATATGCTGTTCACCTGGGTGGCCGCAGGCGCGGGCCGCCAAAAGCACCAAAAGGGGGCGTAAGCGCTTGCCGCCGGCGTAAATAATGTAGGTCGCGACTTGATCGACGAGCGCCACCTGGCTATGCAATCGGCGTTTTACGACCCGATCCACGGCCTCAAAATCGATAGTGACCAAGTCTCGAATCTGTTCTAGTGTCATGAGGCGCCCAAGGAATTACGCCATGGTACCTAAGAATTCGCAGGATATGGTGTCTCCGTTTGATTTCACGCCCACGGCGCCGTACAATTCGCGGCTCTTTTGCAGCCCCTAGGGCTGCCCCAGCTGGAGTTGAAAACCATGTATGCCGTGATCGCCACGGGCGGTAAACAGTACCGCGTCCAAGAAGGTGCTGTGGTGCGTATCGAGAAGCTCGATGCGGATCAGGGCGCCAGTGTCGAATTCAACCAGGTGCTCTTGGTGGGCGCCGGTGCTTCGGTGACGATCGGTGCGCCCTACGTCGGCAGCGCCAAGGTCGTTGCAACGGTCGCAGGCCATGGCAAGGGCGACAAGGTTCGAATCGTCAAATTTCGCCGGCGCAAGCACTACAAGCGTGAGAAGACCCATCGGCAGCCCTATACCGATGTGAAGATCACGTCCATCGTCGCTTAAGTTCAGGAGTCCTCTCAATGGCACACAAAAAAGCTGGCGGCAGTACTCGTAACGGCCGCGATTCGCACTCGAAACGTCTGGGCGTCAAGAAGTTCGGCGGGGAAGATGTACTCGCGGGCAACATTCTGATTCGTCAACGCGGGACGGTGTACCGCCCCGGTGTGAACGTCGGCATCGGCACGGATCACACGTTATTCGCCAAGGCCCACGGCACCGTGGAATTTCGCGTCAAAGGCGCGGAACAGCATACCTACGTCAACGTAGTCTCGAAGTAACCGGCCGCGGGCGGCAGCGCTCGCCTTGGAGCCGGTGACGGGATCCCAAAGGGGGGCAGGCCAACACCTGTCCCCCTTTTTAGTTTTTTGTCTCGGAATGGCTGCATGAAATTCGTCGACGAAGCCAAATTGAAAGTGCAAGCCGGCAACGGCGGCCGCGGCTGCGTGAGTTTCCGGCGGGAAAAGTTCGTACCGTTCGGCGGGCCTGACGGCGGCGATGGCGGTCTCGGCGGCAGCGTCTATTTGAAAGCGGTCGAGGGCATGAACACCCTGGCCGATTTCCGCATTTCCCGCACTTACCGCGGCCAGAACGGCGAGGGCGGCAGCGGCAACGATTGCACCGGCCATGGTGGCGATGATGTCTACGTCCCGATACCCATCGGTACGGTGATTGCCGATGCGGCGACCGGGGAGCAGCTGGGCGATCTCACGGAAGAGGGCCAGGTGCTGCTGGTGGCCAAGGGCGGCAAGGGCGGCTGGGGCAATACGCGCTTCAAGTCCAGCACCAACCGCACGCCGCGCAAGGCCGGGCTGGGACTTCCGGGGGAAAAGCGCGAACTGACTCTCGAGTTGAAACTCATTGCCGACGTGGGGCTGTTGGGTCTACCCAACGCCGGCAAGTCGACGCTGATTCGTGCCGTCTCATCGGCCCGACCCAAGGTGGCCGACTATCCGTTCACCACCCTATACCCCAATCTGGGCGTAGTGACTGCGGGGCCGGGACGCAGTTTCGTGATGGCGGACATTCCGGGGCTCATCGAGGGAGCGGCCGACGGCGCTGGGCTCGGCATCCGGTTCTTGAAGCACCTGCAACGCACGCGCGTGCTATTGCACCTGGTTGACATCGCGCCGCCGGACCCCGATGCCGATCCCGTCCGGGATGCGCGCACCATCGTCGCTGAGCTGAAGAAATTTGCCGCCGAACTCGCCGCCAAGGAGCGCTGGCTGCTCATCAATAAAGTCGATCTTTTGGAGCCCACGGAGGCCGGCCGTCGGGCGAAAGAAATCGTGCGTCGCTTACGTTGGAAGGGCCGGGTATTCCTGATTTCCGGCGCCACCGGTGCGGGTACCGAGGAGCTGAAGCAAGCGGTGATGCGCTATCTCGACGAGAATCCCCGGAAACCGCGCGTTTCCGACAGCGACGATGAGGCTGAGGTACCGGCTCCCGTGAATTGATTGGCGCGGCAATGCCGGCGCGGGCAGGAGGTTACTTCGCCAGTGCGCGGACTTGCTTGGTGAGGCGGCTCTTATGGCGCGCCGCCTTGTTGCGGTGAATGATGCCCTTGTTCACCATGCTGTCGATGATGGGAGTGGCGTGGGCCAGAGCCGCCGTGGCGTCTTCTTGTTTTCCCGCTTTGAGCGCGAGCGTGGCCTTTCGTATGGCACTGCGCAGCTGCGAAGTCAGCGCGTCGTTGCGGGCACGGTGGACGGTCGACTGTCGAGCGGCTTTTTCAGCAGATTTCGTGTTCGCCAAGCGTAAGACTCCTAAAACGAGCCGCATAGTTTGCGGAACGAGCACAGGCTTGTCAATGCGAGGCCGGAAACGGGCGCCTGAGTCCCCGGAAACTTGAGTATAATTCTCCGTTTTCGCCATGAAACTAGTCCGCGGACTCCACAATCTTTCGAGAGGGGCCGGCGGCCCCGCGGGTGGCCGCCCCGTCAATGGCGGCGGCGCAGGTTTGGGCTGCGTGCTGACGGTGGGCAATTACGACGGGGTGCATCTCGGCCACCAACACATGATCCACGCGCTGATCGAGCGCGCGGCCGAATTGCGTTGCAAGTCGACGGTCTTGGTGTTCGAGCCTAGCTCGAAGGAATTCATCGATCCCGCCGGTGCGCCGCCGCGATTGACGCGCTGGCGCGAGAAATTCCTGGCTCTGGCCGGGCTGGGGGTCGACCGGATCGTGACTTTGCGGTTCGACGATGAGATGCGTGCGATGTCGCCGCAGCGCTTCGTGGATGAGCTGATCGCCGGGGCTTTGGGGGCGCGGCACGTGGTGGTCGGCGATGATTTTCGCTATGGCGCGCAGGCACGGGGGACCATCCACAGCCTGCGGGTGGCCGGCCAGTCTCACGGCTTCGGAGTCGAGCAAGTCGCCGCGTTCGTAGTGGATGGTGTGCGCGTCAGCAGTACCGCCGTCCGCGAACGGCTGGAGCGCGGTGATTGCGCGGGCGCCGCGCGGCTGTTGGGGCGGCCGTACCGCATGATGGGGCGCGTGGTCTACGGCGAGGCGCTCGGCCGAACGCTGGGATTTCCCACGGCCAACCTGCGTCTGCGGCGGCGCAAGTCGCCGCTGTGGGGAATTTTCGCCGTGCGCGTGTATGGTATCGATACGCTTGCGCGGGACGGCGTCGCGAGCTTGGGCACGCGCCCCACGGTGAGCGGTGTCGAGCCGCTGCTCGAAGTGCATGTATTCGATTTCGACGGCGATCTGTACGGGCGCGCGATCGAAGTGGAATTCATCGCGAGATTGCGTGACGAGGTCAAGTTCGATTCCTTGGATTCATTGAGAGTACAAATGCAGGTCGATGCCGCACAGGCGCGGGACCTCTTGTCGAAGGTGGATTGTGGCTGATTACAAAAACACGATTAATTTGCCGAACACGGGGTTCCCGATGAAGGCCGATCTCGCCAACCGCGAGCCCGGCATGCTGGCGGAGTGGGAGCGCATTCGCGTGTACGACAGGATTCGCGCCGTCGCAGAGGGGCGGCCGAAGTTCGTGCTCATGGACGGACCGCCGTATGCGAACGGCACCATCCACCTGGGGCACGCCGTCAACAAAGTATTGAAGGACATCATCGTCAAATCGCGCACCTTGGACGGCTACGACGCGCCGTACGTGCCGGGATGGGATTGCCACGGCCTCCCGATCGAAATGCAGGTGGAGAAGACCCATGGCCGCGTGGGGCAGAAAATCGATGCCAAGGCGTTTCGCGCCGCCTGCCGCGCCTATGCGCTCAAACAGGTGGACGGCCAGCGTAGCGACTTCAAGCGCTTAGGGGTGCTGGGCGATTGGGACAATCCCTACATGACCATGGCGCCGCGCTACGAAGCGGAGCAACTGCGGGCTTTCGCCGTCATCATCAAGAACGGCCACCTGTACAAGGGCTACAAGCCCGTCCATTGGTGCCTGAATTGCCGTTCTGCCTTGGCCGAGGCGGAGGTGGAATACGAGGACAAGACTTCGCCCAGCGTCTACGTGCGTTTCGAGGTCCTCGATCGTGCGGATCTCGCTGCGCGGGCGGGATTGGCGCTCACCGATCAATTGGCGCTGTTCGACGATGTGCCCACGTCGGTAGCCATCTGGACCACGACTCCCTGGACTTTGCCCGCGAATCGCGCGGTGGCGGTACATCCGCAATTCGACTATGCCTTGGTCGAGTTCAATGCGGGCGACGGCGCTGAGCGGCTGCTGCTCGCGTCCGAGCTCGTCAAATCGGTCATGCATGGGCTCGGCGTACCGCATTGGACGGTGATCGCGGAAGCCAAGGGCGCCGCGCTCGAGCACCTCGCCCTGCGCCATCCCTTCTATGATCGGCAGGTGCCCGTGATTCTGGGCGATCATGTAACTCTCGATGCCGGAACCGGTGCCGTGCATACGGCTCCCGGACATGGTTTGGACGACTACAACGTCGGGCGCCGGTACAACCTGGAAGTGGATAATCCAGTGGGCGGGGACGGCTGCTTTCTGCCCTCGACGCCGCTCTTTGCCGGTGAACAGGTATTCGACGCGAATGCGCACGTCATCGAGGTGCTTCGCGAGCGCGGCCGCTTGCTCAAGAGCGAGCCCTACCACCATTCCTATCCGCATTGCTGGCGCCACAAAACCCCGGTGATTTTCCGCGCAACCCCGCAGTGGTTCGTCAGCATGGAGCAGGCGGGCCTGCGCAAGGGAGCGCTCGAGGCCATTGCGCACGTGGATTGGATGCCCTCCTGGGGCGAACAGCGCATCAGCGGCATGATCGCAGGCCGCCCCGACTGGTGCGTCTCGCGCCAGCGCACCTGGGGAGTACCCATCCCGCTGTTCGTCGACAAGGTGACCGGCGAGCTGCACCCGCGGACAGCCGAATTGATCGAGCAAGTCGCGAAGCAGGTCGAGCGCGACGGCATCGACGCATGGTTCGATCTGGACGCCGCTGCGTTGTTGGGCCCCGACGCCGCACGCTACGACAAGGCCACCGACGTGATGGACGTGTGGTTCGATTCGGGTGTGGCGCATCATTGCGTGCCGCGAAGCAGGCCCGAGATCACGTCGCCTTCGGATCTTTACCTCGAAGGCTCGGATCAACACCGCGGCTGGTTCCATTCCTCGTTGCTCACGTCGGTGGCCATGCACGGCCGGGCACCCTATCGCGCCGTTCTGACGCACGGTTTCACCGTGGACGAAAAGGGCCGAAAGATGTCCAAATCCATCGGCAACACGCTGGTGCCGCAGAAATTGACGAGCACGCTGGGAGCCGACGTGGTGCGTCTGTGGATCGCGGCCACCGACTACGCCAATGAAATGAGCGTATCGGACGAAATTCTGAAGCGCATGGCCGATTCCTACCGCCGTATGCGCAATACGCTGCGATTTCTGTTGGGCAATATGCACGGCTTCGACCCTGCCGAGCACGCCGTGCCGTGGCATGACCTCGTGGCCATCGATCGGTGGGCCATCGCCAAGGCCTTCGCGCTGCAGAACGATGTGGTGACTGCCTATCGGAATTACGAATTCCACGACATTTACCAGAAGATCCACAATTTCTGCGTGGTCGACCTCGGCGGCTTTTACTTGGATATCATCAAGGACCGTCTGTACACCACGGGCGCGGCGAGCATGCCGCGGCGGTCCGCGCAGACCGCCATGTATCATGTGGCTGCAGCGATGGTGCGCTGGCTCGCGCCCATCCTGAGCTTCACCGCCGAGGAGGCTTGGACCTTCCTGCCGGGTAAACGCAACGAATCTGTGTTCCTCGATACCTGGTATCAGTTCCCGCCGGGTGTGGAACGCGAGGCGGAATTGGACTGGCCTGCGCTCATCGCGCTGAAGGCCGCCGTCGGGCGCGAGTTGGAACGGCTGCGCGCGGCGGGGGCAATCGGCGCTCCGCTGGAGGCCGAGGTAACTCTCTTCGCGGCGGGCGCCGAAGCGGCGCGATTCGCCGCACTGCACGATGAGCTGCGCTTCGTGCTCATTACCAGCCAGGCGCGCATCGTCGAGACCGAAGAGGCGCCGGAGAACGCCGTGCCGACAGGCGCGGAGGGGGTCTGGATCGAGGTTGCACCGAGCACGCAGCCGAAGTGCGTGCGCTGCTGGCATCTGCGCAGCGATGTGGGCAGTGATCCTTGCCATCCGGAGCTTTGCGCGCGCTGCGTCATCAACGTCGAGGGTGCGGGAGAGGAGCGTAAATTCGCATGAACGCCGTAGAGGACATGGACATCTTCGAAAAAAATGGAACTCGGGCCACGGCCTGGCTGCTGCTTTCCGCCGTCATCGTGCTGGCCGATCAACTCACCAAGGCGTACATCACGCGGCACTTCGGCGAATTCGAATTCACGAGCGTATTGCCCATTCTCGACATCACGCGTATGCACAATGTCGGCGCTGCCTTCAGTTTTCTCGCATCGGCCTCCGGCTGGCAGCGCTGGCTGTTCATAGGCCTTGCGGTCGGCGTCAGCATTGCAATCATCGTTTGGCTGTGCCGGCTACCGCGCGGCTCTCACGGCCTGTTGGCGGCCGGTCTCGCATTGGTATTGGGCGGCGCGCTCGGCAACGTGATCGACCGAATCCGGCTCGGGCATGTCATCGATTTCATACACTTTCATTGGGATCGGGCGTATTTTCCAGCATTCAACGTGGCAGATTCGGCGATCACCGTCGGCGCGGCGTGCCTGTTGCTGGATGCATTGTTCGATTCGAGGCGGAAAACCTGATGCAAATACTTCTCGCCAATCCACGTGGATTTTGTGCCGGCGTCGATCGGGCCATCGACATCGTCGAACGTGCGATCGATCTGTTCGGCGCGCCGATCTATGTGCGCCATGAGGTGGTGCACAACAAATATGTGGTGGATCGCCTGCGTACCATCGGCGCCGTGTTCGTCGAGGAACTCGAGGGGGTGCCGAACGGAGCCACCGTCATATTCAGCGCGCACGGCGTGTCCCGCGTCGTTCAGATGGAGGCGCAGCGCCGTTCACTGAACGTGTTCGACGCCACCTGCCCCTTGGTGACCAAGGTACACATGGAGGTGACGCGCTACGCCCGCGAAGCGCGTGAAGTGTTCCTCATCGGCCATGCGGGACATCCGGAAGTCGAAGGCACCATCGGCCAGTTCGATACCTCATTCGGCGGCAGCATTTATCTGGTCGAGACCGTCGAGGATGTGGGGCGCGTGACGGTGCGCAATCCTGCGCATTTGGCGTTCGTCACCCAAACGACGTTGTCGGTGGACGATACCGCCTGCATCGTCGAAGCGCTGCGCAAGCGCTTCCCGGGCCTCAAGGCGCCCGTGAAAGAAGATATCTGCTATGCCACCCAGAACCGGCAGGATGCCGTGAAGGATTTGATCGGGCGGTGCGACGTGCTGGTCGTCGTGGGCTCGAAATCGAGTTCAAATTCGAACCGCTTACGCGAAATGGCCGACAAGGTGGGCATACCGGGGTTTCTGGTCGACGGGCCGGAATTCCTGCACCGCGAATGGTTCGACTCCACCAAGACCGTGGGGGTCACCGCCGGTGCCTCGGCCCCCGAGATCCTGGTGCAAGGCGTCATTGCCCAACTCAAGGAGTGGGGGGGCGCCGTGGTCGACGAATTGAAGGGGCGGGAGGAACACGTCATATTCGCCCTGCCGCGCACGTTGCGCGACGTCACAAAGCGGGTCGGCAGCCTTTCGTCGGACGGCTCCGCGGGCTAGAATGCCGGCCCGTCTTGCTCGGTGGGGTAACCCGTTCGGGGTAGCCATCGCGTCTCTCGAGTAGCATGCCGCAATAGCTCAGTCGGTAGAGCAACGCATTCGTAATGCGTGGGTCAGGGGTTCGAATCCTCTTTGCGGCACCAATATACCTTCCAGTGACATCCAGGGACGTCCACAAAACGCTGAAAAATAAGAGAAATTCAGCAATCTGTCGTCCAGGAATGTCCGGTCAGATTCGTTGACAGCGTACCCACAGTGTGGGTATATCTGTGGGTACCGAGCGCATACGCGGAAAGTGGTACCCACATGCTCACCGACAAAGCTATTCAAGCAGCCAAGACGCGATCCCGACCGTATAAGTTGGCTGATGGCGAAGGCCTGACGCTGCTGGTGAAACCGAACGGCAGCAAGCTGTGGCGGTTTCGCTATCGCCACGATGGGCGGGAAAAGATGCTGGGATTCGGCATTTATCCCGACACAAGCGCGAAGCTCGCGCGCGAGAAACGGGACAAGGCTCGCAAGCAGTTGGCCGAGGGTCGTGACCCGAGCAATGCACGCCAAGCCGAGATAGCCGCTCGCGCAAATACATTCGAGGCGGTTTCTCGTGAATGGTTGCAAATACAAAAGGAGAGGCTGGCGCCGGCAACCTATGCCAAGGCCATGTGGACTTTGGAAACACTGGTCTTCCCGTATCTTGGCACGCGCCCCATCGACAAGATCGGAGCCTCCGACGTGCTCAAGGTGCTCAAGCGTATCGAGGGGCGCGGCTTTCATGAGACTGCTCATCGCACCCGACAGAGGATCAGTCAGGTTTGCCGCTACGCTGTCATCACCGAACGAGCGCAGCATGACGTGACCCCGAGTTTGCGTGGCGCGCTGGCGCCGGTCGTGACCAGCAACCACGCCGCCATCATCGAACCGAGCAGAATCGGCGAGCTATTGCGATCAATCGAATCCTACAAAGGTCAGGCGGTCACATGGTATGCGTTACGAATCGCTCCGCTCGTATTCGTCCGGCCGGGTGAGCTGCGGCATGCTGAGTGGTCGGAACTCGATCTCGATGGCGATGAGCCGCAATGGCGTATTCCGCCCGAGAAAATGAAAATGCGGGAACATCATATTGTTCCGCTGGCGAAGCAGGTGGTTACTCTGCTGCGCGAGTTGTACGGGCTGACCGGAGGCGGGACCTACTTGTTTCCGGCGTTGACCACGACGAAGCGATGCATGAGCGAAAACACCGTCAACTTGGCGTTGCGCCGCATGGGCTACAGCAATGCGGAAATGACTGGCCACGGCTTTCGAAGCACGGCATCGACCTGCCTGAACGAGCAGGGATGGCATCCCGATTTGATAGAACTGCAGCTTGCCCATGCTGAGCGAAACTCGGTTCGTGCTGCGTATAACAAAGCACAGCATCTTCCGGAGCGGCGGAAGATGATGCAGACATGGGCGGATTATTTGGATGGCCTGCGGGCTGGAGTGATGGTCATTCCGCTTCGGCGTGCTGGCTAGCCAGGGCGAGTGCATCGATCGACGAAATCGTGCGCCGGAGAATTGGGCGAGCTGCTGCACCGCTCGACGGCACAATTGTTTCGTACGCACTCAGCGGCTGTTATCCGCCTGAAGGCAGGCCACGACTGAACTGTATGCGTGTCCGTAGCCATGCCTGAACTTCCGCCTGCAGCCATCCGACGGCGCGTATACCGATCTTGATGCGTTTCGGAAACCGATCGTCGGCTTCTAGCTGGTATATCATCGAGCGTCCGAGGCCCGTCAGTTCGCAAACTTGTGGTAGGCGCAGAATCTGAACCGCGGGGGGCGGCGCGAATGTTTCGTTCGTCATCTTGGATCCTCCACTGACCCCATTGCTGCACACTTCGACATATAGGTCTCGCTCACCCCGCCGGGCGAATGGCGTAGAGACCCGTGGATCTGGAAGCGATCAATGCGTCTACATGACCGTTCGCAGTCGAGCGGGAGGCAAGTCTGATGTGGGACGCGTCGCGATTCCTTCGATGTCGTCGCGGTGCGTCGGCACGGTCGCATGCATCCGCAGCCCACTCGGTCATTGCCGCGGATCGGAATGCTCGTCGAGATCCATGCTTGAATATCGGATCTCAGCCATCCTATCGGACGCCCGCGAAACCTCTGGCGCCTGGGGAACTTTCCAATCAAAGTCATACTGAAGAGCAACCATTTCGGTCGACGTATCAATCGTGCCACATCTCGCGAAGTCAGCAGCTCGTGCCAATGAGGCAGCGGCTCATTGACAAAGGGGCAAATCGTGACGTCGGGGCTTCTGGCCGCGTCATCGACCAACGACGCAAGCGCAGGGGTTTTGCATTTCATAAACGACCTTATTCAAGGATGTGGTCCCGGTCGTTGAGGGTCAAGTTGTCACTGAGGAGAATTGTGCCCCACAATCGCAAGCATTTCATCTTGGAAATGCGCTCAATATTCAGCGAAACGCTGAATAGTCGGGGCGCTTGGGGCTCCCTACGGATTCCTGACTATTTGGGTGCCTCCTGTTGATTGGCGCGTTGAAGGTTGACTCGACGACGATTATGCTGACCGCATCCAAGTATTTATTGGTGGTCGCCACGGCGACGTTCCTCGGGCATTGCGGGAGTAAGCCTCTTTCGAAACAGCGAGCCAACATTTTCGTAACCGATACAGTCCGGAGCTGGTCACATGTTCGAAAACCAAGAGAGAACCGATAGGTCTGCCGCCAACTTCATCATGAGCGGCTTCGTTCGAAAACTCTTGCTCGACGTCTTGATGGCAGTGCGATTTCTGATTGCTGCAGTCCTGTTCTTCCTTGAGCCGATCATTGGATTCATTCTCTGTTTACTCGCGATCATTCTAGTCATCGTGTCCATTGTTCTGAAGATATCCGGCGACGCTCCAAAATTCCCTTTTTGGGGCGCGATAGGAATGTCGGTGGGGCTGTATCTGTTGTCGATGGTTTACGCGCTCGTCGTGAGATTGATCGCGCCCAAGCCGCACGAATAATGCGCGCGAAAGTAGTCGTTGGTTAATCGCAATGCGAGCCGCGTCGCCGATCGAGCCTCGCAATGCGTCTTATTGATTGCAGTGTAGGCAGTTGCGTCGGGTCGGGTCGTACGCCAATACCAGGACTGCGCTCTTGCATCCCCGGCAGACGCCTAGACGCACCATGTCTCCCTTTGCAAGTTCGTGCGCCAAGAGCAATAGCTCCTCAAATTCAATCTTGGAATCCGGGACGCATGCGATGTATGCTTCATAGGTCTCGCACAAACGATCTGCCAGAACCAAAGGGGGTCTAGCGTTTCTGGTGCCTCCCGAAACTGGCAAGGGGAGTGCGTCAAATGCTATACACATCGAGGCTATCGCCGCAGCCTCGCTGCGCGCACGGGGAGTTCGAAGGAAAGTAGCGATCGATCGCGGCGGAGGACCGCGACGTCGTGTGTCTTGGCTGACGCACCAGCGCTTGCGCAGAGCTGCGAGTCGATTTCTCGTGATGTTCGTGTATTGAGTAATAGTCTGGGTTCTCGCCTGATGGCATACCATTCGGCGGGCTATCTCGATGCGCTTGAGGTCGCGACTGAACGGATCGTCCATGAAGGTCATTGTGCATCCCTCCGTTTAGTGCAGATTAAACATAAGCGGTGTCTTCGCACAGCGCGGTTTCGCATCAATATAAGCGAAACAGGAATGAGATATTATTCGAGAATGTACCCGTAACCTTCAAATTTGCGGGGACTTGCGACATAATGCGCCCGAAAACGAGCAGACATTCCGCCAGAGGATTGCAACCGTACGAGTGGGTGAGCATGCGCAGCGTCGAGGTCGCCCGCCGTCTGAATTCCCGCTGCCTCACGTTGATTGCGCGCGTTGCCAACATCGGCCATCCGGAGTGTGATCTTGAAATCGTAAAGCGTCACCGCGAGCTGTGGGCGCGCTTTGACAGCCGTGCGTGCGAGCGAGCGGCAAGAATTCCGATTGTCCTTCTCGATTGCCATTTCTCCGAAGTCGAGTGGTGGAATAGAGTCGTGGCCAACGGCCGGCCGCCTGCTGGCAGTCCTTGCCATTCGCCATGTTTCGCCGCGGAGGAGGCGGCGCCATTGCTTCGCGAGATCCTCGTCGAGGCAAGAACGATTGCCATATCCGAGCCGCGTGCAGCGAGCCTAATTCTAGGGGCGCCGTCCGTCATCGTCAGTGCTATTGCCGCCCTGACTTCGACGAGTATTGACGAGCTTTCGACTGCGTGCGCCAATGAGCTTCGGCCGCGATGGGAAGACAGATTCGTGTTCTGGAAAAATCTTCTCGACGCGGCAGTTGGCAATGCCGATGACGCGCTCTCGGAAGTGAGCTTTCATAGTTTGCAAATGCTTGGCAGCGACCTCATGGGTACTCAGCTTGGCGGCGCGGGTCGTAACACGCGGCCAAAGCCACAGTAGTATGGAGATCCTCGGAGAGGAAGCGGGGGTGACGCGGCCGCGCTTGAGCCGGCCGACTATATGGGTGCCGTTGGAGCTTTCATCTCTCCGAGCGCAGGCACTGGCTCAGTTTGTAAAAGGACTTTCGTGGATTGCGATGCGTGATTGTGCCGTAGACGACGCGGAGTGCTGCGAAATCCGCGCGGCGATCGACATGCTGCAGCGGGCTCTGGCCCAGGTCGGCTATGCGCCGAGATGATATTTGTAACCGGCGCTCTCGTGGTAGGCGCGGTCAACTCGCGGTGCCCGGCGCCATCATTTATTATCGTATGATAAAAGCGCCGGGATCCGGCGTCGATTTTCTTGCGCAGGGTCCGCGATCAAGACGCGTTGGATGATGCCTTTCAGGTCCTCAATGCATCGGCACCGTCGGGACCTTTATTTTACAGCGCTTGCATGATGTAGGGCATGACACGAGAAGTCCACGACCTCCTGGAACCCAGTCGTGCGAATTGGCGAGTCGCGATGTACGCAGAGCATGTTTGCCGAAACGACATCGGGGTAAGAGTTCTCCCTGTTCGCAAAGAAATTGTCGGGATTGAACAGTGGTGGCAAGTGCCAGTACATGCGGTAGTCGAAGCTTGCAATCAGGCGCATCAAGGCCTCCGATTTCTCAAGGCGATCGTTCTCGACATACAGTACCGGCTTGAATTGCTTCAGGAGTTGTTCGCTTCCCCGTAGGACATCCGCTTCCATGCCCTCAACGTCGATCTTAATCACGTCCACTTTCGGCAGCCTGACGTATTGGTCGAGCGTGAGACATGTGACCCGCCTGCCGCCCTGCGGGCCGAGAAGTGTGACGCCTCCAAAATTGTATTCCTTCCAGGGATTCAGGTCGGGTACATCAATGAATCCTTCCTGGGCGCCCACTGCAGCCCAAAAGCAATCGACATTCTCAATACTATTGAGGGCAAGGTTGGCGCATAGAGTCTGAAACGACAGCCGCTGAGGTTCGAAGGCTAGCACTCGACCCTGAGGCCCGACTAGACGGGCGAGCCCAACTGTATGGGCGCCGATGTTTGCGCCGACTTCGATGACGATATGCCCGGGGGAGCAAATCTGGCCAAACAGCTTCATTTCGAGCGCGCTGAACTCGCCATATCGCTCGATTGAACGGCCGATATAATAGTCATTGCAATTATAGAGGAAATAACCGTCTCGTCCGGCGGCGAGTTGATTGAAGCCTTCGGTTTCGAGGAGCCGTGATCGGGACATGACGTCCCTCCTGTGTTTGTAATTGCGTTGCCGGTCGTATTTATGCGTAACCTATCCAAGAGTGCGATTGCGGCGACTGCATGGTTGCCGAAATGCGCCATCGTTGTCATCCTGCGGTTCTCTACTATTCAATAGCCCACATTCCCAAGCTGCCAAGACTCCCGGCGAGCTGCAGCCGCGCCGCACGCCAATCCAATTGCGCCTGTATCCATTGCTGCTCCGACGTCGCAAGGGTGCTCTGCGCGTGCAGCAGCTCCAAGATATTGCCGACTCCCGATTGATACCGGTGCTGGGTGGCGTCGAACGCCTCCTTGGCGCTCTGACGCTCGACGTCGGCGTTACGCAAATTCTCCGTATCGGTCTGCAGATTCTGCACACTGGACCAAACGCCGATGGCGACCTGCTGTTGCACGTCGCGTAGCCCCTGTTCTTGCATATCCGCCTGTGCCTCGGCTTGGCGGACTTGGTTATGGCGACTGAACCCGTCGAACAGCGGAATTTCGATCTTCACACCGATGTAGTTTTCTCGGGTTTGCGCAGGTAACACGGGCTGTCCCAGACTGGCGCTGACCGGCTGGTTCGAGCGATCGCTCTCCCCGACCAACCGCACTACCGGCAAACCGCGGGCACGCACGAAGTGGACGTTGGCCAACGCCGCCTGCCACTGTGCGGCTGCTGCCAACACTTTGGGATGCGATTGCTTGGCGTCCTCCAGCAACTCATGCACCGCTTGCACGAAACGTGTATCCGGCAAAGCCCCCGAGTCCAATTCGGGCAATCGGAGCGCTTCCTCGGGAGATAGACTCATATCGACGGCGAGCGCCCCCAGTGCCGTGCGCAACTCACCTTCCGCTTTGCCGCGCTCGTAAACCGCGTGTGCCAGCGCGGTGTTGGCTTGGAGTTGATCGGTGACCGGCACCACTCCCCTACCGACTCGTGCGGTGGCTGCGCCCAAACTTTCGCGCGCCGCGTCCTCGATGCGGCGCGTGGATGACACCTTGGCATTGGCCGCCTGAGCGGCGAAATAATCCTTCGCGGTGCCCGCGAACAGCGCTTGCAGTGAGGCATCCTGATTGGCCTGCGCCGCCAGCAACAATTCTCGACTATTCTTCAAGGACGCCGAGCGGGCACCAAAGTCATACAGCACCCAGCCGAGCGTCAGGGTTTCCTCGTTGATCGCTTTTGTATAGTTTGACTGCAGTTGCGGTTCATCGGTCACCTGCGTCACATTGTGCTGATAGGCGTACTTCACGCCGCCGTCGAGCGTTGGCAAATACGCCGATTTGCTAACTCCCACCATGGCGGCCGCCCCTTTGATGGCGGCCCAAGCCGATCGGGTCTTGGGGCTTTCACAGAGGGCGCGCTCGATGGCGTCGAACAAGACGAGCGGATCGGAAGGTGCTTGCGACTTGCACTCCGCCGCATTCACGACCGCCCGCAACGGCGCTGCCGAGCTTGGCCGCACCGTATCGTCGGTATCGGGCAAGTCGCGCGCACACCCCGCGCGGATACCTCCGAGGACCAGCAAACATGTCAACAACCGGGCGATACCACCCCCGGAACGCACCACACCCCGGCTCACGAACTTGTTCTCCTCCCGACTCGTCATGCGATGCGTCAACCGCTACCGCTCTCTCAGGCTGTCGCGCCCGGTTTCAATCAACGGCCCCAGAAAGTACTGCCACACCTTCTGCTTGCCCGTCTTGATCTCTGCCGTCACCTCCATCCCCGGGGACAGATTGAGCCATTTGTTTTCCACCTTGAATCGATTGCTCGGAATCCGAATACGCGCCAGGAACACCGGCCCCAGCTTTTTGTCGACCGTGGCGTCAGTCGACACCTTGATGACCGTGCCGTTGAGGTAGCCGAACCGGGTATAGGGAAAGGTCGTGATCTTGACGATGGCGCTCTGGCCGGGATTGACGAAACCGATGTCCTTGTTGCTGACGCGCGCCTCAACCTCCAGCGTATCATCCGGTACGACTTCCATGAGCGTCTGCGCACTGGTGACAACGCCCCCGACGGTGTGAACCGCGAGCTGCTGCACGACCCCGGCCACGGGGCTCTTGAGCTGCAGGAGGCCCTGGCGCGCGTCCGCCTTGGTCTGTTCGTTGCTGGTTTGCGCGGCTTCCTGTTCTGCTTTGTTGAGCGTCTCCCACTGCTCCCGTCGGAAGGTCGCCATGGCGGCCTCGATATCCCGCTTCTCCTCATCGATCGCTGCCGTGAGTTCTCGCGCCCGGCTTTGCTCGGCGGCGAGCTCGTGACTCTGCTCAATCGCTGTCCTTTCCTTGTCCAAATACTCATGGGACGCGACGAAGCGACCCTTGACGAGTTCTTTGTAGTCGTCGGCTTGTTGCTGCGCCAGCGGCGCAGTCTGTTGGAGTTTGGCGATTTCCTCGCGCGAGGTCTCGAGTTCCGCCTCGCGCTTTTGCAGCTCGGCTCGCAAAGAGGAGACCTTGCCGCGGTATTCTCGCAGCGCGCCTTCTGCAAAACTCTGGGTGTCCGCTTGTCTTGCCGCCGTTGCACCCGCAATGAGTGCGACCTTGGGCGCGGTATTCTGGTCCTGAGCCCGCAGCAAGGATTGGGCGCGGGCAACGGTCAATTGAGCGTCCACCTTGTTCGTCTTGGCCTTGTCCGCATCCGCGCTCGCTTGGGTAGGATCAAGCTCGACCAACAGTTGTTCCGCGGCCACGCGCTCACCGCTTTGGACGAGGATTCGCCGCACTACCCCGGTGACTGCCGGCTGGATGACTTTGACGTTTGCGTTCGGAATCAACTGCCCAGGGGCGACCGCGACGATGTCCAGGTGACCAAACGTCGCAATCAGGATCACCAGTGCCGCGGTGCTCATGAGCAGCCGACCGGTCCAGAGCGGCGCCGGATGCGGCGGCGTCTCGGTCAGTTCCAGGTTAGCCGGTAGGAAGGCCAACTCGTGTGCAAGCCGTATCGGCGTATCGGTCTGGCGTCGACCATCCCAGGCATGCCGGAGAATCGCGCCATAGCGTTCGAGCAGGTTGCCCATGGCATGCCGGTCAGGTCTCCACTGCATCATCGTCCTGTCACATCCCTTGATTTTGCAGCGAGACCAAAGTGGCGTAATAGCCGCGGCTGGCCACGAGCTCATCGTGCCGACCCATCTCCACCACCTGACCATCGTCCATTGCCAGAATACGATCCGCATGACGGACGGCAGAGAGGCGGTGCGCGACGATGATGACGGTGCGCCCCTTGCCGATGAGCTGCATGTTATTTTGAATGATGCGCTCCGTTTCATAATCCAACGCACCGGTTGCTTCATCGAATACCAGGATGCGTGGATTGCCGAGGAGCGCTCTTGCGATGGCGATGCGCTGCTTTTGCCCTCCCGAGAGGCCAGTGCCGTTCTCCCCGACTCGGGTATCGTAGCCCTCCGGCAATCGACTGATCACATCGTGGATTCCGGCGAGGCGTGCCACGTGAATCACCTGCTCGAGCGGCGCACCGGGGTCGGTCAGCGCGATGTTGTCGCGAATGGAGCGATTGAAGAGCAGGTTTTCCTGGAGCACTACTCCCACTTGGCGCCGCAACCACGCCGGGTCGCAGAGCGCTAAGTCGTGTCCGTCAATGGTGATGCGCCCCTGCTCGGGCAGATACAATCTTTGCAACAGCTTGGTCAGCGTACTTTTGCCGGACCCGGAACGCCCCACGATGCCTACCACCTGGCCTGGGGTAATGCTGAAAGTCACCGCCTTCAATACCAGCGGCGCGTCGGGTTTGTATCTGAAGTGAATGTCGCTGAATTCGATGGCACCGTCGATTTCCGGAAGCGCCTGGCGGCTGAGCGGCAACTCGTTCCGAGTATTGAGGATGTCGCCAAGCCGTTGCATGGCAATGCCCACCTGCTGAAAATCTTGCCACAGCTGCGCGAGGCGCAACACGGGACCCGAGACCCGTTGTGCCATCATATTGAAGGCAATCAGCTCGCCGACGGAAAGCTTTCCGCTGATCACCAACTTGGCCCCCAGGAACAAGGTCACCACAGTGACTAGCTTCCCCGTCAACTGCACTAACTGCTGACCGACATTGCCGAGCGTCGTGACTCGAAAGCCCGCGGTGACATAGGCCGCCAGCTGCTGATCCCAACGCCGCGTGAACTGGGGTTCGACCGCCATGGATTTGATGGTTTCGATCCCCGATACCGTCTCTACCAGGAGCGACTGATTGTCCGCGCTGCGCGCGAATTTCTGATTCAGGCGTTGCCGAAAAGCCGGATTGAGAAAGGCGGAAGTCGCGGCGTACACCGGCAAGGAGGCCACCACGACCAGCGTTAACCAAACCGAATACAGACACATGACTGCCACGAACAGGAGCGAAAATGCGAGGTCGATGAGCGAGGTCAGCGTCTGGCCGGTCAGAAAATTGCGGATGTTTTCGAGCTCGCGTACTCGGGTGACCGTATCCCCCACCCGCCGTGCTTCGAAGTAACCCAACGGCAACGCAAGCAGATGGCGAAACAGCCGTGCCCCCAGTTCCACGTCCATGCGGCTGGTGGTATGCGTGAGCACGTAGTTTCGCAAGCCCGTCAGGAGGGTCTCGGCTACGGAGCTTATCAGGAGCGCCACGCATACAACGTTCAGCGTGCTGAAGGCCTGATTGACCAGGACTTTGTCCATCACCACTTGAAACATCAGAGGGGAGACCAGTCCTAACAACTGCAATACGGCCGAAATCAGCAGAACCTCCAGCAAGAAACGGCGGTACTTGACTAGCGCCGGTATGAACCAAGAAAAGTCAAAGCGCATGAGATCGCCGGCTAGCGATGCACGCGATGTGAACAAGAGAGCGCGGCCATCGGAGCGGCTGATGACCTCGGATTGCGTGATGATCCGAGGGCCCGTCGCATCGCCTTCCTGAATCAAGGCGTTCCCGTCCTCCGACACCCGCGCCACGATGAAATGTCGATGGTCCCGATCCAACAGCAAAGCCGGTAAAGGTGTTTTCTCAAGGCGCTCTGCTTTCAACTGCATGCTGCGTGTCTTGAGACCCAGCGATTTTGCCGCCAACAGCAGGTCGTTCTCTGAAAAGCGCCCCGTCAATTCGCCTAGACCCGATTGATGCCGCAGCTGTTCAGCATCCGCGGCAATACCGTGAAAATGAGCGATGACGATCAGACACGTTAGTCCAGGGTCCCCGACGCTCGGGTCGCGACTCGTGCTCTCCGTCCAGTTCGGTGCTTCTTGCTTCCTTGCTCCGTACATGTTGTCGGCAGTTCCTTTCAACTGATGTTGCGGCAATTCTTCCAGTGAAGCTAACTCCCAACCTGGGCCGCGTACAACTTATTTATCCCTACAGGTTCACGACATTGCCGAATTGTAGGGCGCTCAAGTAGAGCGAGCTATGGTTATCGGTCGACTCGGATAGTAGTTTCGGCCCCGAAAGCGGGAGATCACTGGCACGCCAATAGAACTATTACGCGGATCTTGCGCGTCACCCTACTGTCACATTGAAGAGGGCCTCGCTGAATCGCTCAGTCCTGGTCTTGACCACGACGGCTGAAGCCTTGGAACCGACGTTCGAAGCAAAGACACTCCGATCGTGGCATAGATTCGAGGTGAGTCGCCCCCTGTGGTTAGGATTGAATTCCCGTCCAGGAGAGACGCGACAATGGTACTACGGCCAGCATCAGTGCACCGAATTTTCTTCTCGTTAAAATATTTCTTGAGATCGTGAGGGGATTCCTCCGGCGATGTCGCTTATACATCTTATGGACGATTGTAATTGATGTCGCCGGTACGGACGCGGACGAAGCGCTGGGACGATTGCTACGACAATTCGACAATTGAGCGGTACGCGGACTGTCCGCCAAGGAGTACGATTGCGCCGCCGACCAAACGCGGATTTCTAGCTCGGCAGACGTAGGAGTCGCAGATTTCCAATCCTGTCGCCGCGGTTACCACTTGCATCAACGATTCGCAGGAACGTTTTCAAGAAATAATTTCTGCTAAGACGTTTGATCGCGGTACCCGACAGCAATGAAATATTTTTGTCGTTGACTTGGGATTGAGAAGTCAGTTAGCGTGCGCATAACAACGCTAAAAAGGGATCTTTGCCACGACATGGACGTTTCATTTCTGTTGGCAAACGGAAAAGCGCAATTCCAAGGGACTGCTGAACTCGCGATACGCTCCGCCGGACGTCTGTCGTAACAAACATCTGTGTGCCACTTGGCGCAGCGGGATTTGTTTTGTTCTTGGTAAAGAGGCGGCCGACCATAGGCGCACGTCGTTCGATTAAGGGATAAATCAGATGACAACAGTTAGTAGCGGTCAGACTCAGTATGTGTCCTCCGGCCAGACGGTCAGCGGGACAATTGTTCTCAGCGGGGGAACCGAGTATGTCTCCTCCGGGGGAACAGCCGACGCCACGGCGTTGAGCGGCGTAATAGACAATTACGGAACTGTCAGCGGCGCAACCATCTTCAGCGGCGGTGTGGAATACGTCGATTTGGGCGGCGTGGATAGTGGCGCCACGATTTCCAGTTACGGTGTGGAGTACGTCCAATCGGGCGGCAAGACGGTGTCGACGACGCTGGCGGGCGCCGCCACTCAATACGTCTCCAGCGGTGGCAGCACCACCGGCACGACCTTCAACGGAGGTTACAACAACAACCAAGTTGTGTACGCGGGCGGCTTGGCGGTTGGCACGGTGGCGGTCGGGTACGCGGGCTATGGCGGCAATCAGATTGTATCCGGCACGGCGAGCAACACGATCGTTCGATCCGCCGGGGGCCAAGTAATTGACGCGGGCGGCTTGGCGATCAGCACGACGGTGTCGAGCGGCGGCCAGGTGGTCATCAGCTCGGGTGGTGTGGCGAGTGGTGCGATCGTGTCGAGCGGCGGCACGGAGATCGTGAGTTCCGGGGGGATTACCCGCGGCGCGACGCTCTCCAGCGGCGCGACGGAGACGGTGTCTTCGGGCGGTGTGGATAGTGGCACCAAGATCTTAAGCGGTGGCCTGCAGACAGTCTCCTCGGGCGCCACTGCGAGCGGCATTATCGTGTCGAGCGGCGGTGAAGTCGTAATCAATGGAGGCACTTTCTCGGGGACGGTTTCGGCCGGTGGGATCGAGATCTACGAAGTGGTCTCCTCAGGCATCGTCGCGAGCGGCGAGACGCTGAGCAGTCCCTATACCCAAACGGTACTGTCGGGCGGCAGCACGGTCTCGACGACGCTGGCAGGCTCCACCACTCAATACGTCTCCAGCGGTGGCAGTACCACGGGCACGACCTTCAACGGAGGTTACTACAACAACCAAGTTGTGTACGCGGGCGGCTTGGCGGTCGGCACGGTGGCGGTCGGGTACGCGGGCTATGGCGGCAATCAGATTGTGTCCGGCACGGCGAGCAACACAATCGTTCGATCCGACGGGGGTCAACAAATTGAGGCGGGTGGCTTAGCGATCGGCACGACGGTGTCTAGCTACGGTCAGGTGGTCATCAGCTCGGGCGGTGTGGCGAGTGGCGCGATAGTGTCGAGCGGCGGCACGGAGATCGTGAGTTCGGGTGGCATTACGCGCGGCACGACGCTTTCCAGCGGTGGCATCGCATACGTCTCATCGGGCGGCACCGCCAACGGGGTGACGATCTCCAGTGGGGGTTTGGAAGTCGTGTCCGCCGGCGGCTCCACGAGCGGCGTGACCGTACTCAGCGGTGGCGATGAGATTCTCGAGGTCGTCTCCTCGGGTACCGTCGCGAGCGGCGAGACGCTGAGCAGTCCCTACCTCCAAACGGTGCTATCGGGCGGTAGCACGGTCTCGACGCTGCTGGCGGGTGACACCGCTCAATACGTCTCCAGCGGTGGCAGCACCACGGGCACGACCTTCAACGGGGGTGCCTGGAACGATCAATATGTATACGCGGGTGGCTTAGCGGTCGGCACGGTGGCGGTC
>JALYHU010000050.1 GCA_030776345.1 Pseudomonadota bacterium
AGTGTGGTCAGGTCGATCGTGCCGGGCGATTCGGCGCTCTCATACGAAATCGGGCTTCCGCAAAGTCCGCACAACTTCCGCACCACGCCCGGCGATGACTCATAGCTCAGTGTGGGGGCACAGATAACGGAAGCAACGGGGTCCCCGGAAACCCGGTAGCGGATGGCCTTACAGAGACAACCGCCGCTTTCCACCGCTGCCTCCCTCAGTGCCGTGCCGTGGCGCGCACGCCCAAGTACTGCAAAATGCCTTGCGCCGCTTCGCGCCCCTCGAACACCGCGGTCACCACCAGATCGGAACCACGCACCATGTCGCCGCCTGCGAATACCTTGGGATTGGTGGTCTGAAATCGCGATTTAGGCGCGGCGGACACACGCACACGTCCATTCGCGTGCAACGCAATCTGTTGCTGGACGAACCAATCCGGCGGGCTCGGCAAGAATCCAAAAGCGACGATCACGGCGTCCGCCTCGATGGTCTCTTCGGTGTCCGGAACGACTTCGGGCACCCGGCGCCCGCGCGGACCGGGTGGACCCAGTCGCGTCTGTACGAGCTTCACGCCCTGGACCCGATCGGATCCGACTATCTCGATGGGCTGGCGATTGAACAAGAACCTCACGCCTTCTTCGTTGCTGTTCTTGTAGTCGCGCCGTGAGCCCGGCATGTTGTGCTCGTCGCGGCGGTACGTACAGGTCACGCTGGCGGCGCCTTGGCGGATCGCCGTGCGGTTGCAATCCATGCCCGTATCGCCGCCGCCCAACACCACCACGTGCTTGCCGCGCATATCGATGAACGGGGCCGGCCCACCGGGGACCGGGCCACCGGCGTCCAAGCCGTTGCCGATGCCCAACTCGCGATTGATATTGGAGATCAAATACGGCAGTGCTTCATGCACACCCGGCAGGTCCTCGCCCGAGAAGCCGCCCTTGACGTACGTATAAGTGCCCATGCCGAGAAACACCGCGTCGAACTCCTCGAGCAAACACTCGAAGGCGACGTCGCGTCCGACATCCACGTTCAGGCGAAACTCCACGCCCATGCCTTCCATGATCTCGCGGCGTTTTTCGACCACCTCTTTTTCCAACTTGAAGGGCGGGATGCCGAACGTCAGCAATCCGCCGATCTTCGAGTATCGATCGAAAACCACCGGGGTAACGCCGTTGCGCACCAGCACGTCGGCGCAGCCCAAGCCTGCCGGACCGGCGCCGACGATGGCCACGCGCTTGTTGGTGCGCACGACGTTGGACATGTCGGGCTTCCAGCCTTGCTTGAACGCCTCGTCGGTGATGTACTTTTCGATGGAACCGATGCTCACGGCCCCGATGCCGTCATTCAGAGTGCATGCACCCTCGCACAGCCGATCCTGCGGGCAAATGCGACCGCACATTTCGGGCAGCGAATTCGTCTGGTGGGAGAGTTCCGCCGCTTCGAATAGCTTGCCCTCGTTGACCAGAGCCAACCAGTTCGGAATGTAGTTATGGACGGGACATTTCCATTCGCAAAACGGATTGCCGCAGGATAGGCAGCGTCCGGCCTGCTGCCCGGCGGTCTCTGCGCTGTACTGCGAGTAAATCTCGCGAAACTCCGTGGTGCGCACGTCCACGGGCAGCTTGTCCGGGTCCTTGCGCGGGATATCCAAGAATTGCAGGTATTTATCGGCCATGTTGATTCACGCGATTGGGGTTCGAGCACCCGCCTCAGGCGGCGCGTCGCAAGTTGACGAGTAGCGAGTCGATGGCAGCCGCTTTCGGCTTCACGACCCAGAACTTGCCGATGTAGGTACGCAGGTCGTTGAGCAGTTGGACTCCCCAAACGCTGCCGGTGGCGTCGACATGCTGCTCGATCAGTCCGCGCAGATGCTGCACGTGCGTGCCCATGCCTTCCGGTGACACGCGATGAATATCGATCAATTCGTGATTATAGCGATCGACGAAATCGCGCTCCATGTCGAGCACATAGGCGAAGCCACCGGTGAAACCCGCACCGAAATTCACCCCGGTGCGCCCCAACACGCAGACCACGCCGCCTGTCATGTATTCGCAGCAATGGTCGCCCGCACCCTCGACCACGGCAAGAGCGCCGGAATTGCGTACCGCAAACCGTTCACCGGCCGTGCCGGCGGCGTACAGTTCTCCGCCGGTGGCACCGTACAAGCAGGTGTTGCCCATGATGACCGTTTCGCGCGCCACGAAAGAAGACCGCGCATGAGGCTTCAGTACGATTTTGCCGCCGGCCATCCCTTTGCCGACGTAGTCGTTCGCTTCGCCTTCGAGGTGCAGATGCAGCCCGCCCGCGTTCCAGACGCCGAAGCTCTGTCCCGCGGAGCCCTTGAGAGTGACGATCAGCGGCGTTGAACTCATTCCATTGTTGCCCCAGCGTTTGGCGATCTCGCCCGAGATTCGGGCGCCGATGGAACGGTGGAAGTTGCTCACCGCATACGCAAATTCACCGCCCGTTCTGTTGTCGATAGCCTCGCGCATGTCGCGCACCATCTCTTCTCCCAACAAGCCCTTGTCGAAGGGCTCATTGCGCGGGTCGATGCAGTATTGCGGCTTGCTCGAGACCAAGCTGGAATTGGCGAGTACGGGACGCAGATCGAGTTTGCGCTGCTTCGACGTTTCGCCGGGAAGGATTTCCAGTAGCTCGGTATGGCCGATCAATTCCGCCATCGTCCGCACCCCCATGGCTGCCATGATTTCGCGGCACTCGCGCGCCACGAACTTAAAGTAATTCATCACCATCTCGGGCAATCCGATGAAGAACTTGGTGCGCAGTACGTTGTGCTGCGTCGCCACGCCGGTGGCGCAGTTGTTGAGATGGCAAATCCGCAGATATTTGCAGCCCAGGGCCACCATGGGCGCCGTGCCGAAGCCGAAACTCTCCGCGCCGATGAGCGCAGCCTTGATGACGTCGAGCCCCGTTTTCAAACCTCCATCGGTCTGCAGGCGCACGCGGTGCCGCAATTCGTTGGCGCGCAAAGTCTGATGAGTCTCGGCCAGTCCCAACTCCCACGGAGTTCCCGCATATTTGATGGACGACAGGGGGCTTGCGCCCGTGCCGCCGTCGTAGCCGCTGATGGTGATGAGATCGGCGTACGCCTTCGCCACGCCGGCGGCTACGGTTCCCACACCGGGCTCGGCAACCAGTTTGACGGATACCAGCGCCTGCGGATTCACTTGTTTCAGATCGAAGATCAACTGCGCCAGATCCTCGATGGAGTAGATATCGTGATGCGGCGGCGGCGAAATCAGCCCGACACCCGGGCGCGCGAAACGCAGGCGCGCAATCATGTCGTTCACCTTGTGACCCGGCAGCTGGCCGCCTTCGCCGGGTTTAGCCCCCTGCGCGACTTTGATCTGCAACACCTCGGCGTTGATGAGATACGCCGGTGTCACGCCGAACCGGCCCGACGCCACTTGCTTGATCTTGGAGTTTTTCTCGGTGCCGTAACGCAGCGGATCTTCGCCCCCCTCGCCGGAATTCGAGCGTGCGCCCAAGCGATTCATGGCGATGGCCAGCGCCTCATGCGCCTCCGGCGACAGGGCTCCCAAGGACATGCCGGCGCTGTCGAACCGCATCAGGATGGCGGTGATGGATTCCACCTCGTCAAGGGGAATGGGAGCGGCGCCAGGCTTCAATTTCAGAAGATCACGGATGCAGGACACCGGCCGCTCGTTCACCAGCGCCGCGAACTGCTTGTATTGCTCGTAATCGTCGGCCATCACCGAGGACTGCAAGGTTGCGATCACATCCGGGTTGTACATGTGGTACTCGCCGTCGTGCATGTATTTGAGCAGGCCCCCCTGTTCCACGGTTTCGGTGGGATCCCACGCCCGGTGGGCCAGATATTCCGCGTCGGCCTTCAAGTCGGTGAAATCCGCACCCTGAATACGGCTGTCGGAGCCTTGGAAACAGAGGGAGACCACTTCATCGCTCAAGCCCACGATCTCGAATAACTGTGCGCTGCGATAGCTTGCAACGGTCGAGATGCCCATCTTGGACATGATCTTGAACAGGCCCTTGCGGATACCGCGCCGATAGCTGCGGCCCAACTCTTGCCGCCTGTCCGCATCGATTTTCACCGCGCCCTTGCGCATCAGATCGAAAAGAGTCTGATAGGCAAGATAGGGATAGACGGCGGTCGCACCGTAGCCGATGAGACAAGCGAAATGATGGGCGTCGCGGGCCGTACCGGTTTCGACCAGGATGTTGCACTTGCACCGCAATCCCGTCTTGACGAGACGGTGATGCACCGCCCCGGTTGCAAGCAGAGCCTGAACAGGAATCTTGCCCTTCACCAGGTAGCGGTCCGAAAGCAATAGCACCAGCTTGCCGGCCCGGACCGCCGCTTCCGCCTGGTCGCATACGGCCAGAATTGCCGCCTCGAGATCCAGTTTCTCGTCGTATTGCAGATCGATGAATTCATGCGGAACGCCGGAGTCCTCCAGACCCATGATCTGGCGCAATTTACGCTGCGACAATATGGGCGAACTCAGAACGATCTGTTCGGCGTGCTGCTGGGCGGGCACGAAAATGTTCGCTTCCGGCCCGATCTGCGTTTGCAGCGACATGACGATGCTTTCGCGCAGCGAGTCGATCGGCGGATTGGTGACCTGGGCGAACTGCTGCCGGAAATAATCGTACAGCGAGCGCACCTTTCTCGACAGCACGGGCATCGGCGTGTCATCGCCCATGGAGCCGACCGCTTCGCTCTCGTCTTCGGCCAGAACGCGAATGATTTCATCACGCTCCTCGGCCGACACGTTGTACATCTTTTGAAACACCGCCAACGTGTCGCGATCGAACGGCTCAGCCGCCAAACGAGGATCGATGAGATCGGTTTGCAGGTAGCGCACACCCTTCTTGAGCCACACCTTGTACGGGTGACGGCTCTTGAGAAGGTCGTCGACCTGCTTGGTGTCCATGAGTTCCGCGGTTTGCAGGTCGAGCGCCAGGATCTCGCCGGGACCCAGCTTGCCCTTGCGAACCACATCTTCGGGCAAGTAGTCCCAAACGCCTGCCTCGGACGCAATGGTGATGTGGCGATTCTTGGTGATGACCCACCGGGCGGGACGCAGTCCATTGCGGTCCAGCGTGCAACAGGCGTACCGGCCATCGGTAACGACGATGCCGGCGGGGCCGTCCCAGGGCTCCATGTGCGTCGCGTAATACTCGTAGAAGGCTTTGAGGTCCGGATCGATCATATCGACCGACTGCCAGGCTGGCGGCACCAGCAGGCGCAATGCATGCATCGGATCGAGACCGCCTACCAACAACAATTCGAGCATGTTATCGAGCGATTGTGAGTCCGAGCCAGTCAGCGAGACCACCGGCAGCACATCGCTCAAATCGGGCAAAACCGGCGAACGGAACAAAGGGCCGCGCGCGACCGCCCAGCTACGGTTGCCCTGAACCGTATTGATTTCGCCATTGTGCGCGAGGTAGCGGTACGGGTGCGCCAACCGCCACTGCGGCAGGGTGTTGGTCGAGAAGCGCTGGTGGAACACCACCACCGAGGCTTCCATACGCGGATCCTTCAAATCCGGATAGAACTGCACCAAGAACTGCGGCATTACCATGCCTTTGTAGACGATGGTACTCGCCGACAGCGACGGGATGTAGAACGCCGGATCGCTATCTTCGAGAATTTTTTCAGCCCGCCGCCGCGCCATGTAAAGCTTGCGGTTCATGGTAGCTTCATCGATATCCGCGCTCGCATTCACGAACACCTGCTCGATGGTGGGCAGCGTCTTGAGCGCCTCCGGCCCGCAGGCCGAGGGGTCGGTGGGCAGCAGGCGGTAGCCCGCAACGCGCAGCTTTTCACGCTCGATTTCTAGGCCGAGAACGCGGCGCGCGTTATCGGCCTTGCTCGGATCGCGATCGAGGAATACCAGGCCGGCCGCGAAGCGGGCGGTCACGGTCAGCCCCGCTTCCAAGGCTGCTTCCCGAAGGAAGCGGGTCGGCATCTTGATGAGGAGGCCACAACCATCCCCGGTTTTGCCGTCGGCTGCGATGGCGCCCCGGTGCGTCAGACGGTTGAGCGAACTGATTGCCGTTTCAACCAGCCAATGGCTGGCCTGATCGTCGAGACTCGCGATCAGGCCGAACCCGCAAGAATCGCGCTCATAGGCGGATCGATATAGACCCCAATCGCCGGTGCGCGGATCTGTCCCGGCGCGGTGCGTCTCGGGATAGCCGACCGCGCCATCGCCCGCCCCCGGTCTTTGCTCAATTGCCATATGGATGCCCACAATGAACCACGCCCGCGGCCAATCCGCAGGACCACCTTGGAAAACAAACACTTAACTCGGTGCTAGGTGCTCAAGTTCAACGCGCGAGGGGGGACCAAGCGCAGCTGGGCGTGCCTATGTATGGACCTCATGATACTAGGGTGCCCCGCGTCGTCAACCGGCACCGAAGTTTACCGGCACCGAAGTTTAGGAGCCTAGCCCGCGATGTAGCGCTCCAGTTGCTCGATCTGGTCTCTTTGGTCCTCGATCACCGCTTTGACGAGGTCACCGATCGACAGCATTCCGACCACACGCCCCGCTTCGACCACCGGCAGGTGCCGAAAGCGCCCCTCCGTCATGAGCTCCATGCAGTGGTGAACCGTGTCCGCGGGTGTAACGGTGACCGGCGGCGAACTCATGATGTCCTCCACCGGGGTGTCATGCGACGAGCGGTTCTTTAAAATGACCTTTCGGGCGTAATCGCGCTCCGAAATGATGCCCAGCAACGTACCTTGATTCATGACGAGAAGGGCCCCCACGTGGCGGGTTGCCATGATTTCGATGGCGCGCAGTACCGAATCGGTGGGCGCCACGGAGAAAATCTGGCCACCCTTGACTCGTAACAATTGATTTACGGTCTGCATACGAACCCCCTACCCTACATTCGACGCCCGAGCCCCGTGTCGTATTGACTATACTCCCGCCTCGTACGAGGACAAGGGCAATGCACATTCCGGAAATCGAGCCTCCCGTCGCCCCGGTACGCGCGTACACCGTCTCTTCGCCCCAGGGCGAGCGCTCGGACCCGTACTATTGGCTGCGCGACGACGACCGCACCAACCCCGAGGTTCTGGCGTATCTCAGCGCGGAAAACGCCTACCACGCGCAACACCTGGCAGCCGTCGAGCCGCTCGTAGACAGGATCGACTCCGAGATCGTTGCGCGCTTGAAACAGGACGACTCGACGGTCCCCTACCGCAAGCACGGCTATTGGTACTACACCCGGTTCGAGCCCGGCAAGGAGCATCCGATATTCGCACGCCGCCAAGGGCAGCTGGACGCCCCGGAACAAATCATGCTCGACGCCAACGAGCTAGCCATCGGCCATGAGTACTATCAGATCGGCGAACTCGATGTGTCGCCCAATTCCGAATGGCTGGCCTTCTGCGAAGATAAGGTTGGGCGGCGCCGATATGACTTGCGCTTCAAGAATCTTCTCACCGGAGAGATCTTGCCGACCGCCATTGCGGACGTCGAACCCGACGTCGCTTGGGCCAACGACAACTCGACGCTCCTCTACATCGAGAAGGAGCCGGAGACCCTGCTCGGGTTGCGCGTCAAGAAGCACATACTGGGCTCGGATCCCAGACAGGATGCGCTGGTTTTCGAGCAAACCGACAAGTCGCTGTATACCGGGGTCACGAAATCCAAATCCGACCGCTTCATTTTCATTCACATGGAAGGGACATTGACGTCCGAATGGTGGTATGCGGATGCGGGCGATCCGACCCTTTCATTCAAGGTGTTTTTTCCGCGGCAACGCGATCACGAATATGAAATCGAACACCTGGACGATCGCTTCATCATCCGCACCAATTGGCAGGCCCGCAATTTCCGCTTGATGTGGGTGCCCATGGGCCGCGAGGGATCGCAAAGCAGCTGGCAGGATTTGGTCGCGCATCGCGATGACACTTACATCGAGGAATTCGAGGTTTTCAAGAGCTTCATCGCATACTCCGCGCGCAGCGGCGGCCTGCGCAAGATCGGCATCCGGCGAGCGCTACAGGGAGCCGAGGAACATTTCATCACGAGCGATGAACCCTCCTACACGACGTCGATCTCGGTAAATCCGGAAATGGACTCCGAGATACTTCGCTATTGCTATTCCTCGCTCGCGACCCCCACGACCGTGTACGACTACGACATGCGCACGGGAGAGAAGACTCTCCTCAAGCGCGATCCGGTGCTCGGGAATTTCGACCCGTCGGATTATGAAACGGAACTGCTGTTTGCGCCCGCCCAGGATGGAAAGCGGATTCCCGTATCGCTGATCCACCGCAGAGATTTCGTGCGCGACGGCTCCGCGCCGCTGCTGCAATATGCCTACGGTTCCTATGGACTCTCCACCGACCCTGCGTTCCAATCGGCGCGGTTCAGTTTGATCGATCGCGGATTCGTGTACGCAATCGCTCACGTCCGCGGCGGCCAAGAGATGGGCCGGGCGTGGTACGACGACGGCCGGCTGCTGCACAAGAAGAACTCGTTCACCGACTTCATCGATGTCACGCATCATTTGATCGACCGGGGCTACGCGGCCAAGGACAAGGTTTTCGCCATGGGCGGAAGCGCCGGCGGGCTGTTGATGGGCGCCATCGCCAACCTCAGCCCGCAAGACTATTGCGGCATCGTCGCTCAGGTACCCTTCGTCGATGTCGTTACGACGATGCTGGACGACAGTATTCCGCTTACCACCAATGAATACGACGAGTGGGGCGACCCGCAGGACAGGATCTACTACGACTACATGTTGTCGTACTCTCCTTACGACAACGTCCGAGCGCAGGCCTATCCTGCGATGTTGGTGACCACCGGTCTCTGGGACAGCCAGGTCCAGTATTACGAACCCGCTAAATGGGTCGCCAAGCTACGAGCGCTCAAAACCGATCGCAACCCGCTGTTGCTGCGCGTGGACATGGACGCAGGCCACGGCGGCAAGTCGGGGCGTTTTCAGCACTACCGCGAAACCGCCATGGAATACGCCTTTATCTTGGATCGGCTCGGCCTGGGAACCTAGTTAACGCTGCAAATCGAAATTATCCGGCCGATAGCTCACGCTTTGCAAAAAGCTCGATAGCGCGATCGACGGGCTCGTCGATGGCTGATAACGCGTCTTCCATATCTTCTATAATTTGCTCGACTGGAGCAGATGCATCGACCACCAACTGCATGCGGGCTCGCTTCAAGACCATCGCCGTCTTGTTTAGGCCAATCACGCTGAAGGACAATTCTGCTGCCCCTAGCCGGGATTCCATTGCCTCGCCGAGATGATCCACAAGTGTTCGATTTTGGGCTGCAGCCCAAAACTCACAGGCGGTGAATAAAACTCGTTGGGAATTGGAAAACCTCGTTTTCCCTGTATGCGCCGTGGTGAGCAGGCCGAGCAGGACACTACTTGTCACCGGCTTGTGCCCATCCCAGCCTGGCAGTTCAATGGAGTCGAGTAACTCTTTTCGCAAACTACCGAACAAGGGCAAGCGCGGGTTGCGCATCCTGCAGCTCCTGAGTAGCGGTTGTGAGGGCGGTATTGATGTTCTCCACGTCGTATTGATGTTCTCCACGTCGGTCAACTCCACGGCGATCCCGCCGCCGAGCCGTCCGCGTGCGAAATCGAGTACGTCACAAACCGCGCTGGCGGACCCTGCCCGGGCGAAGTTAGGACCTCAGAGAGCAAACATCTGTACGGCACCGCACATAGGGTTGAATATTTTGCAGACTACTGCGCTTGGATCGGTCGCAGGGGCGCGAATTGGTGAGGACTCAAAACTCATCGCAGGCGACACTCGGGAACATCAACATATTCAGCAAGTTATGCACACGCCGGCCGCGCGGATGACCGGATTACCACCGAGGGCGAGCCGCCAGGCCGGTGCGCGGCGGCGCAGCGCCTGCATGAATCTAGCCGTGCGTAGGCGGTACGACGACGCAATCCTGGGACTTGACCTTCAGCGCACTGCAGACAGCCCGCGCGCGTTTCTCGGTGAGACCGACTGCCTGCAGCCGATACAGCGTTCCCTCGGCGGTCTTCTTCGGCGATACCTTGGAGGACAGGCCCTGCAAAACGGTCGGGTATTCCTTTTGCAAGCGGCTCCAACGATCATCGGCAGCCTTGGCTCCTGTCTTGAAGGCCCCGAGCTGAACCGCGTAAGTTCCCGATCCTGTTTCCGCCGCCTTGGACGCGGCTTTGGGCGGGGGCGTCGCCTTGAGCGGGGGCGCTGCCGCGGCGCTCGACGTCGGCTGCGGTGTCTCGCTGGGCGTGGCGTCGCTTGCGGCAGCGCTGGAATCTGCACCTGGTGAGGGGCTACCCGACGACGCGGCCGGGCCGCCGGCTCCCGGCGCTTGTGCCAACGTGAAATTCTCGACGCGAATTCGCGCCTCTTCCGTCCACTTGCCTTCGGGATATTGCTTCAAAAACGCTTGATAGGCCTCGGGCGTATCCGCATCGCGAGCCTTCTGCCAGTCCCGCTCCTCGTAGAGCTCTTTGACTCGTGCCTGAGCCTGAGCCGTGAATTCCCCGCTCGGATACTTTTTCAAGAACTGCTCGTAGCCGTCCGCGGTATTGGTTTCCCGGGTTTTCTGCCAGTCGCTCTGCTGGCGGCTGCAGCCGGCCAGTGAGCAGGCAATCGCCACGGCACAGCACAAAACCACAACTCTATTGCTATTCATTTGGTGTCCAACTCAACCCACGTTGTTATCAAGCCGCCGACATTCTACGTCGATTTGCCCTGTCTGTCGGCGACGCCAAGCTCGTCACATCATGGCAGGTCCAACTAGGTTAATAAACGCTCATGAGCGAACAAAAACGTCGGTTCCTCGAGCGCACGACCCTGCACGTCTCGCCGGCTCCGACAGTCGTCGGCGCGGACAGCATTGTTGTCGGCAATATTCGCGGTAAGGGGCAGTTCGTGATCTGCGGTGAAGTCCAGGGCGACGGCGAATTGGACGGTGCCCTCGTCCTATCCGCGGCCGCAAGCTGGTACGGCTACATCCGGGCTCATCAAGCCATCGTTGCCGGGAAGATCGTCGGTGGAATTATCGTCAAGGACAAGCTCGAGATCGGCCATACTGCGGTGATCCGGGGCCACGTCAGCGCACGCACCGTTGCCATTGCCAAGGGCGCCATCGTCGACGGCGAGATCGAGGTGACCTCGGGGATACCCATCCAGGAATTCGCAGAAAAACGCGGCGACTAGGACCCGAGCGAAGCGCCTGCCGCTGTGCGCGAATGGCGACACCGCGAAATTTTGTGTGTTCGCGTGTATTACCCCACACTTGTCGACGAGCCTTGCGAATTCGCGCCTGTGTAAAGGTGAAATGAAAGAATATGATGTGATCGTCGTGGGCGGCGGCATTCACGGCGCCGGCGTGCTGCAGGCGACCGTGGCGGCCGGCTACAGCGGGCTGCTCATCGAGAAGCGTGCGCTTGCGAGCGGCACCTCGAGCCGGTCCAGCAAATTGATTCACGGCGGCCTGCGCTATCTCGAATCCGGTCAATTCGCCCTGGTTCGCGAAAGCCTGCGCGAGCGCGCCATTCACTTGCGGATTGCCGGCGATCTGGTCGAGCTCAAACCGTTCTTCATTCCGGTCTACCGTGACACACGGCGCCGCCCGTGGCAGCTGAAGCTGGGCCTATGGATGTATGCCCTGTTGGGCGGTTTCGACTCGGGTACACGATTCGGGGCAGTGCCCAAAGCGGACTGGTCCACGCTCGACGGGCTCGACACCCGCGGCCTCGATGCGGTGATTCGTTACCACGATGCGCAAACCGATGACGCCCAGCTGACTCGCGCCATCGTGCGCTCGGCACAGGAATTGGGCGGCGAGGTCGCCCTGCTGGCAGACTTCCGGCAAGCCGCCTTGACGGATGAAGGGGTGGACGTAACCTATGAACAAGGTGGTGCGAGGACTTCGTGCCGGGCCCGCGTGCTCGTCAATGCCGCAGGCCCTTGGGCGACGCGCGTCGCGCGTGCCATACGCCCCGCGATTTTCGTGCCCGACGTTGATCTGGTTCAAGGAACCCATATCGTGCTTCCATTGCACGTGACGGCCGGCATCTACTATGTCGAAAGCCCGAGCGATGGCCGCGCGATATTCGTAATGCCCTGGCAGGGGGCGACGCTGGTCGGTACGACGGAGACGCCTTACCAAGGTGATCCGGACCTCGTCCAACCTCTGCCGGAAGAGGAAGAATACTTACTGGCGGTGGCGGCACGCTACTTCCCGGCGCTGCGCGCCATGACCCGCAAAAATATCCAGCAGCGGTTCGCGGGCCTGCGGGTTTTGCCGGCCGCTTCGCGAACCGCTTTCGACCGATCGCGGGAGACTATTTTTACCACCGACCGTGATCCAAAGCCGCGTGTTCTGGGCATATATGGCGGCAAACTCACGGGTTGGCGGGCTGCGGCAGCGCATGTGTTGTCGCGTATCGCCCCTTCCCTGGGGTCGAGACCCCGGCGAGCGGCAACGGATCAGCTGATATTGAGGAGAGTCGAATGATGAAAAAAGACGGCGCCATGCGACGCGGACTTCCGCAACGTTCCCTGTGCATCGCGGCGGCCTTGTTGGCGCTCGTTGCACGCCCTTCTCACGCCGAGGACTATTTCAGCCCCACCGATGAGCACATCCGACTATCGCTTGGCGTCATGCATGTGGCCTCTGCGACGGCGCTGCGGGTCGATTCGAGCGCGGGAGCGTCGGGCACCCAAATCGACGGCGAGCGCACCTTCGGGTTGGACAAATCGGATTTCGAACCCAAATTTCAAGCGACGGTCCGAGCCGGCACGCGGCAGCGCCTGAGCTTCGACTATTTCACGCTGGACAGGAGCGGCAACACCACGGTGAGAGTAGCTCCCATCATTTTCCGCGATGTGAGTCTGCAGCCGGGTGATCCACTGCAGACCAAGTTGAGTCTACGTACCTTCGGCATCACGTACGAATACTCGTTCTGGCACAGCGAGACACTCGAGATCGCCGGCACGCTGAGCGTGCACGTCACGGACATCTCCGCGATGGCCAAGGTCGAAACACAAACCCGCCACATCATTCAGACCAAAGATCAAGCAGGGCCCGTGCCAACGGCGGGAATCGATGCAACCTGGGTGGCCAGCAAGCGCTTTTATTTCGACGGCCGCGCGCAATACGTGAAAGTGCACATCAACAATCTCGACGGCTCTCTGGGTATTTACGAATTGGACGCGCTATATCGCTATCGCCCCAACGTCTCGTTCGCAATCGGCTATGCCGAGTTCAGAGCGCATCTCGCGTTGAGCGACTCTTCGAAAGGAGGATTATTCGATCTCAACACCAAAGGACCGGAGATGTTCTTCCGCGTTGCCTTCTAGGAGCTTCTCCTAAGTGCTGGGATCGGCGGTGAACTCGACGCGATTGTTGGATGCCGCCGCGCGATTCCATTCACCGGCGGTGAGCATGTCGTTGTGCTGAGGGTACGGCGTGGCGGGGCGCAAACTGCCGGCGTTCTCGATGACGATGCTGATTGCACCGGCGCTCCGCTGTCGCACCCCGGAGACCAAATTCGCAAAGGCCAGCGATTGCCGCTGTTGACCGCGCAAGGAGTCGTCGAACGGATTGCCCACTAAATCGCATTTGTTCACCGGCAACCCGGCGTTCGCCGGCACGAACCCATCGGTCGAATTCCCGCTGAGACAGAATAAACCCGCCGCGCTGGTGATTCTCACCACTCCGCGAAATCCCTGAGCTTCGAGTTTGGTCAGAAAATCGCGCAAGGCCTCGATCCGGCCGCGGTCGAAGGGAATTTCACCGTAGGGCACCTGCTCGATTCTGGATGACGTAGCGCCGTTCGCCGCTGCCGGGGAAAGCGCCGCCAACGCGGCGGTCAGGTCCTTCATGGTTGCCGTCAGATCCTGGCGCGAGTGCTGCAGTTCCGCATTTGCAGACGCAATCGCCGCAAGCTCGGCGCGTGATTTTCTCAATTCCCCGAGAGTCGATTGCCAGAACACGGCACAGGTAGCGGCGATCGCAACCAGCGCCGCGATCGCCGCCGCCCAAGGCCATACCGGTAGGGGGGCGGGACTCGGTGGCGGCACCGGTTCGGTGGCCGGTGCGGAAACTGCCTCCCGAACGTCGGCGACGATTCGCGTCGCGAAGCTGTCCAAACTCGCCACGATGAAGCGGCGAACGTCGCCCGCCTGTTCCTTGACGGTCGCTTCGATACGGCGTCCCCAATCGCTGCCGGAGGACTTCGCATCCCCCATGCCGGCCGCGGCGGGCCGCTCCACAGCCGTGCCGCGGACGAGTTCTACCGGCATCAGGGCGGGTTCCGCCATGTCGCGCCGGTCCGGCAACAGATGCAATTCGTACAGCACCTTCGAAACATCGACGGGTCGCACCTGTTTCGGCAGCACGCCCATGGCGCCCAGCGCGCGCGCCTGACCCACATACAGCTCGCCTTCCTGCGAGGTGTACATCATGATGGGGATCATCGCCGTATGCGGATTGCTCTTGATCGCTTGCACGGCTTGCAATCCATCCATCCCCGGCATGAGATGGTCCATGAAAATTGCATCCGGCCGATTGTGCTTCAGATATTCGATTGCCTGTTCGGCCGATTCCGCCATATCGACTTCGATGTCGTATTTCTCGAGCATGCGGCTCAAGATGACGCGGGCCGATTTCGAGTCGTCGACAACCAGTGCACGTTTGCGGGCCATGGGACTAGTCTACCGTAGTCCGCAGGACGGCCCTACAGACCGCGCCCCGGACTACCCCTCCACACCGCGCCCCTAGGCGCAGGGTCTGGTGCGACCGGGCCGTGACCGGCCGCCCCCTTACAGAGCGAGTCTCGACGGGTCGGGTCTCCGCCGACCGCGTCTCGACCGACCGTGACTATTTTCAGGCGGGCTCCGCGCCCGGCGCTTCTTTGTTCTGGGCGATCCACGTCAAAGCAGATTCCACATCCGCGAGTTCGCTGGCGGTGAACCCTTCGATTCTAACCCCCGTTGCCTCAGCCTTTTTCTTGGCGAGTTCTGCACTCGCGACCGTGTGTACCCACACCAGACCGCGACGCACCTTAGCGGTGAATTTTTGCTGCTTTTCTTCGGTCATCAGTCATCTCCTTCAAATTATTCAGACCAGGTTCGGCACGATACACGACTAGGGCCGCAATGAGGAACCTCCGGCGATCGTCGAACGCTGCAATTGCGCGATCCGACCCCGCACTGTATGCCTTCAAGGCACGCGCGACCCCTCCAACGTACTGATTCGCTTCACCCCGCGGCGCTCTCCGATGGCTGCGCGATCACCCGCCAAGCGCATGCTCAAACCAAGGGCACGGCGGCCGTCGATTCATCCGCCTGGCCTGTCTCCATCAATCGCGTATGCCGGTGCCTCTGTTCAAGAGAGTCAGCGCCAGGGTAAACATCACGACGACGGCTCCGATCATGATGCCGTAGGCCAAACGAAGATCGACGTCCGTAGTGCCTAGAAAGCCGTAGCGAAACGCACTGACCATGTACAGGATCGGATTGAGGTGGGACGCGATGTGCGCCCATTCGGGCAGCATCTTGATGGAATAGAACACGCCGCCCAAATACGTGAGCGGCGCGAGCACGAAGGTGGGGAACCAGGATATTTGGTCGAAATTCTTGGCGAACAAGGCATTGATGAATCCGCCGAGCGCGAACACCATGCTGGTGAGCAGCACGGCGGGAATAATTGCGAACACGTGCACTACCGCAAAACGAGTGAAGAAGAACGCGACGATGGTCACGACCGACCCCACCAGCAAACCGCGCAACATGCCGCCGGCCATGTACCCCGTGAGAATCAACCAATTGGGCATGGGCGACACCAGGAGTTCCTCGAGGTGCTTGCCGAATTTGGCGCCGAAAAAAGAAGACACGACATTCGCGTAGGAATTGGTGATGACGGTCATCATGATGAGGCCGGGAGCGATGAATTGCATGTAGCCGTAACCGTCGACCGTACCGACCCGCTTGCCGATGAGGCTGCCGAAAATAACGAAATACAGCGTCGCCGTCACGACCGGCGGCACGATGGTCTGGCCCCAGATACGGACTATGCGATTGAATTCCCGAATGATGATGGTGGAAAAGCCCACCCACTCGGCTCGTGCGCGCGATGTGCTCATGTTTCAGGCCCCGGCAATGGCGGCACGTGCGCTGACGTCGACCAAGCGGACGAACAGTTCCTCGAGGCGATTCACTTTGTTCCGCATACTGTTGACCTGAATACCCATCGCCGAAAGCTGCGCAAAAATATCGTTCAAACTCTGCCCCTTCGAAACTTCGACCTCGAGCGTGTGGTTGTCGGAAAGCGTGGCCCGGAATCCCGGCAAGGGCGGCGTTTCGGCCAACGACTCGCTGAGATTGAACACGAAGATCTCGGTCTGCAGTTTTCGCAACACGTTGACGATGGAATCGCGCTCGATGATGCGGCCACCCTCGATGATGGCAACGTTACGGCACAAATTTTCCGCTTCTTCCAGATAATGCGTGGTCAGAATGATGGTCGTGCCCTGCTCGTTGATATTGCGGAGGAACTCCCACATGGAGCGGCGAATCTCGATGTCCACCCCGGCGGTCGGTTCGTCCAATATCAGGAGCCGCGGCTCGTGCATCAACGCCCGTGCGATCATGAGGCGGCGCTTCATGCCGCCCGAGAGGGATCGGGCGATCGAGTTTCGCCTTTCCCACAATTGAAGCTGCTTGAGGTACTTTTCGGCGCGTTGCTTCGCGAGCGACCGCGGAATACCATAAAATCCGGCTTGGTTCACGACGATAGTGAATACCGACTCGAACATGTTGAAATTCATTTCCTGCGGCACGACGCCGATGCAGGACTTAGCCACTTCGAGCTCGCGGTCCATGTCGTGGCCGAACACCTCGACGCTGCCGCTGGTTTTGTTCACCAGCGACGTGACGATGCCGATGGCGGTGGTCTTACCGGCACCGTTTGGGCCGAGCAGCGCGAAGAAATCGCCTTCGGCAACTTCGAGATCGATGCCCTTGAGCGCTTTGATGCCGTTCTTGTAGACTTTGGTGAGCTGGCGCAGGGCGAGGGCTTGCATAAGAGCCGCGTAGACTAAACCTCGCAAGCCCCCGCCCGCAACTCGAAGTCCGCGCGCCCTCCCGCGCAGCCCCCGCGGCTCGTACCCGTCAGGTCAAGCGTGCCGCGGCGGTAAGCTGCAGCCCGTACAGTTGAATCCTGCGCAATTTGGCGGAATTCGGTCGGCTGGCGGCGCCGGTGAGGGCGCGCCAATAGGGGCTGCAGCCGTTCCATCTCGCGGTCAGATTGATTGCTTCGCCGACGGCCAGGGGCGGGAGCCGGTCGATGGTGATACCCCGGAATGCCGCCACCGTGAGTTCATGCATCCCGAGCAACAGCTGCCCCGCGAACTTGGAGGTCGAGGCAACATGCCATGCGAAGAACAGCGCTAGCCTCACGAAGTCCAGAGTTTTGGGATCCACCGGACTCGCGTCGGCAACACCCCAGTGGTCGGTTGTCCGCAGCCGCTCCTGCCAATAGCAGTCATCCTCGAAGCGCAGATCGAACAAGGCATAAGGGCAATTTGCCGCCGCCGCCTTCTGCGCCGCCGACAGAGGCGCTACTTGCGCGGACACCGCCACCGGCGAATTCGGCCGCCATGCGCTCCAGTCGCGCGCTTGAATCGCGACGATGTCCAAGAAGCGAAGATTCAGCTCGCGCACGGATTCCAGAATCTCCACCGACAAATGCGGCTCCCGCATCCAGCTCGTGACAGGTGCATCCTGCATGACCGCCTCCTACGTTGACCCATCCTGGCCCAAAACGGAGCCTTACGCATTTCCCTGCGAACCCAGCGGCGCGATCGCTTGCGCCCCTTTGCAAATACGCTAACTTTGTGATTAATTTCTGTCAAATTATTTTTGAGGCGAAAGCACGCAAAATTGCAAGGTTGAATTGCACTAAGGAAGGAGCCAACCATGAGAGTGTCAGACGATCGTTACACCCGGGACCGCCAGCGACTGGATCTTGCGCTGCGATTGATACACCACGAAGCGCGTACATTTACCATTCGCCAGTGGACCGGACTCAGCGATGATCGAATCCGCAAGTTATACCGCAGCTACGCCATGAATCCCGATGCCCGGCGGGTACATAGACACCGCGGCAAGTCGCCGCGGCAAGCGGCATTTTTCTTCCGGAACGCGGAGTTGAATTTCCAAGCGGCGCAGTTGGCGAGCTTGTTCGTGGTGTATGGCCTGCTCCACGGCTCCGATCTCGAACTCGAACCGCGCTATCGAATCGGCTCTCTCGAATCGGGAACGCTTTTGTGTCAAGCCTACGAGGCTTACCGGGAATTTCACACCCCGGCCAGCATCTCGTTCGAACACGCGTGGTTCCTCCTGTTGGCGCTTTCCCGGCGCGATGAGATTGGTGTTGCGCGCTGTACTGTGTGCGGCGGCGTGCGGCTGCGCGATCTTCTTGCGCACCGGCGGCTCAGCTGCGGCAATTGCGAGTCGGCGGACTTCGGCCCGCTCGCGGACGTACGAGCGCTCGAGCCCTGTTAGAATCCTGCGATGCAGAAAAGGAATGTGTTCGCCGGACCGTACTTGGATCGTGCCGCTCATCTGCGGCAAGACGCAGCGTGGTTCGCGAGCGCCCTCGCCGACACGAGCAGCCGCGTAGTCCCGGTGTGGAACTCGCGCAGCCTCATCGCCTATGGGGATGAGCCGCGGGCGGCGTTCCTCGGACTGGACGAGGTTCCGCCGGAACTGCGCAGCGCCGAGACGCTCGTGCTGCTGGGCCGAGTCGGCGACGCCAGCGTCCTTGCCTACGAAATGGAATCCATCGAGCCCCCGCAGCTGTCGAGCGAGGTGCGATTCGAAGATCTGCGCCTCGTGGCATCGCTCCTGCCGCCGGAGGAAGCCGGATTGCTGGGCTACGCGCGAGCCATGATTTCGTGGCGGCGCCGACACCGTTTTTGCGGAACCTGCGGGACCCGAACACTGTCGGCAAAGGGCGGGCACATGCTCTTCTGCGCGAATCCCGTGTGCCGCCACGAACAGTTCCCGCGTCTCGATCCGGCCATCATCGTCTTGGTGAGCGACGGCGAGCGAGCGCTCCTGGGGCGCCAGGCAACGTGGCCGGTTGGGCGCTATTCCACGATTGCCGGCTTCGTCGAGCCGGGAGAATCATTGGAGGACGCGGTGGCCCGTGAGGTGCTCGAGGAGACGGGGATTCAAGTCGACGCCATCGAATATCATTCCTCGCAACCCTGGCCGTTTCCAGCGTCGCTGATGCTGGGTTTCACCGCGCGAGCGGTCACGCATACGGTGCACCTGCGCGACGAAGAACTCGAGGATGCGCGCTGGTTTACACGCGCCGACCTGGCCGCCAGCGCAGCGCTCCTACCGCCCACTCCATCCATTTCGTACCGGCTCATCGAGCATTGGTTCGACGCCGGCAGCGAGCGGCCGTTACGCGACATGCACGCAACGATGCCCGGGCCGCAGGCGCGCTAGCGATAGGCTAGGTGCGCCCGGAAGGGATCGGCGGCTACGGGATTTTCAAATTCTGCACCCGCCCAGGGGGTTAGTTAGCCTCGCTCCCAATGGCCGGGCCGCATCCGCCAACCGTCCCCCTGCCGCACCCATTGGTGCGCGACCCAGTGCCGGCCGGGCCGTGGCGCCTCCCAATGGCCGGGCACCCATTCGTGGCGATCGCCCATCCATCCCCAATATCCCCCCAGCCAAACGTAACCCGGTACGGGCGCCACCCCGATCACCTCCGGCCGGAGAGCCGGGGGCGCAACCATGACCACGCCGCCCGCGGCATGTCCTTGATCGGGGACTATGACGCATCCCGCCAGTGCCAGGGCAATCGCCAGCGAGGAAGCCCAACGGAAGATGTACGAACGCATGTCGGCGACCAATTCTTGAGCGTGAGCTGAATCTTATATGTCTACGTCGAAACGTACCTCTCCCCGTCCGGTTGACGTGCAGAGAAGCGGATCGGGGTACGTGTACGTGTGCCCAAGAATAGCGCTCCGGCCGTCAAAGAGCACCCCCGGCAGCTCAGAACAAAAGGCCAACTCGGTGCTTCTGTTGCGACGCATCAGAAATCGTCGATTCAAGTAACTCCATCATTCTGCGGCGGTTGAAAAGTCCGGTCAGACCGTCCCGGTCCGCCAGCCGCTGAGCTTGTGCCTCGCGCTGTTTCAGGACGCCGATCTGCCGAATATCCGAGTTTGACCAAAAGCCCCCGGGCTACGGGTCATAATCGAGTCCATCTGTCAGAATTGACTGGGCCTTTCCGAGCTAGGTTTCAGGGAAAAGATTAAGATGTCGTATAGCGCCGACCCGCGCGTCCTCTTCGCAGCAGAGCGCACCTTGCTGGCGTGGCAACGCACCGCCATTGCGCTGATGAGTTTGGGATTCGTGGTAGAACGATTTGGATTGTTTCTGCAAATGATCCGGCACGAGCCCTCGAGCGGCTCCCAGCGCAGTTTTTCCCTTGGACTTGGGGTGTTGCTGTTGCTGCTCGGCGCGATCGTTGCGCTCATCTCGGCGCGGCAGTATCGTCAAGTAACCAAGGCCTTGGGCGCCGAGGTCGTACCTCCGGGGTATTGGACCCAGGTAGGCGTCGCGCTCAACCTCGTCATTGCCGTCATCGGATTGGTGCTCGTCGCACATTTTCTGTGGCCGACGCCATGATCTCGCAAGCACCTTCTTGGGCATGCCTGCAATACGCTCTGCCAAAAATAGAGGCCCAAGCGCCGCCCCATGGCTCGACCCGAGGGGCCACCGAGGGACGACGGCGCCAATCATGGCGCCGGCCACCGCACCGGCGGGCACGCCTCCCTCGCTGACGGTGCGCTCGCGGCAGCCCGCGTAAGTCCCCAACGGTGACGGCGCACGCCCTCTCGAAGGGCTCGCAGGACCGCTCGCCTTGGGCTACGACGCCGAGGTTTCCACGTTGGATGTGGGATTCGGCTCGGCGACCGGGCTAGTTTCAAAAGACTCGGGCATCTCGGACACGGGCGGCGGCGGCGCGGCGCGCTTGACTCTCGCGACTTTTTTCTTGCCGACCTTCTTCTTTGCGGTTTTCCGAGCTACCGGACTTGCCTTGGCCTTCGTCCTCTTGCGTGCGGGCTTCGTCGCCCTCTTCGCCTTGCTCGACGTCTTCACTGAGCGTGTCTTCTTTTTCGCTGTTTTGCTCTTCGCGCCAGTGCGCTTTGCTTTCGCGACAGGACGCTTCTTCGCTTTACTCTTCTTCTTTGCCATGATCACATTTCTCCTCGCGGTCTTACGGCTACCCGCTCTGAGAGTATCCTCGAAAAAGTCCGCTGTCACGTGGTGCTGGAGTCGGCCTCACGGATTGCGTACGCTTCATTCGTGCTACCTGAAGAATCCTTTCGCCCGCTGCACGATGTTTGGTTGAGGCCACGACGCGTATTCCGCGAGTTGGCGACGCGACCCATCGGCGCCGCGGACTGCCTGCTCGGCGCAGCACAGGGTATTGCCGGTTGGTTCGCCTTGAGCCGCGCGCAAAATGCGGGCGCCACCAGCAGCGTCGCGGAAATATTCGGCAAAGCCTTGGTCATCGGCTCCATCGCCGGCGTGGCGAGCCTTTTCCTGATGGGCACCATATATGCGCGCCTCGGTGCTCGAACCGGACGACCTGCCGCTCGCAATCAGGTATTCCACGTTTTGGCTTACGGCGGCGTGCCGCTCGCAGCGTCGCTGGTGGTTTGGGTGTTCGCCGCCTTGCTCGCCGGCGAAGCCACCTTCGAGGCGGTACCGCATCCCGACGTCGAGGGCTTCGTCGCGCTGCTATTGCGGATACAGTTCATCGCCTACGTCCTGCTCACGGTATGGAGCGTGGTCATCCAGGTCATGGGATTGAGCGAGATTCTGGGTCTGACGACCCGCAAGGCCTTCGGGCTCTGGGTATTGGGCCAAGTGATCGGCTTTTTGGCATTGGTGTTTCTGGTACTCTTGATCGCGACTCTGTTTCCGAATGTCGTGACCAGCTGAGCTGCGTTTAGCTCGAGACGGCGGGACGGACTTCCGCCCGCCGCCCGGCTACTTCGCGGCCGGCACTTCGGCGCCCGGCACTTCGACGCCCGGCGCCACGGCAGGCGACTCCCCGGCGTCCTCGTCGGACGGCGAACCCCCGAAAGGCCCGGCCGCGGGCGATGAATCTTTGGACGTGGTGTCTTTCACCGGCGGTGCTTTCGCCATTGACCTTTGGGGGACCCTGCGCGGGACTTCGTTGCCGAGGGCCGCGTCGCTTTTCGTCGACGCCAACCTTTTGATGACGGAGCGCGCGACATCCGCCGCGGATTGGCGCGGTTTGTCGGCGCGCGAGCGTTTTGGTGCCGCCGCGCGCGGACGTTCGCCACCGGGCGTCGTAGCTGGCTTCGCCGTTCGGGTGGTACCCGCTGCTTTGGGGCCGCCCGGTTTCGTCGCGGCCGCCGCTTTGCCATCGGCCCTCGCTTTTGCGCGAGCAGCCGCAGCTTCGACTCTTTTCCTCGCTTGCTTAGCGGCTTTCTTCGCCACCTTCGCCGCTTTGCGAACTTTCTTGAGATGAACCTTCGCCGCTCGCACCTCCTCCTTGGCGAGCTCGGCACGCGCCGCGGTTTTCTCGGCCTGCGCAATCAAGCGCTGCGCCGTCGTATTCAGTTTGGTCCGAACCACGTTGGGAGCCATCGCCACGATGTCGCCTCACTCGGTAATGGTCGCTGAGCTTAGTCCCGGCTTACAGCATTGTCACGAAACGTTCCTATCGGGCAGTGCGCGCAGCAGATACTCGCGGATGTCGGCAATTTCCGAGGTGCAGACTGAATGTGCCATAGGGTACTGGTGCCACTCGATCACGTACCCAAGCGCTTTCAGGTGCTCACGCGACTCCAGTCCGAGGCTGATGGGTAACGTGGCATCGCTAAGACCGTGCGCCATGAAGATCGACGTTCCGTCATTGGCCGGCGCGCGTTCGGCGGCGAGGCGACTTGCCAGCGGCAAGTAGGTGGACAACGCCATGACGCCCGCCAAGCGTTCTCCATAACGCAACGCCGTGTAGAGCGACACCGCGCCGCCCTGAGAGAAGCCCGCCAGGACGATGCGATTCGCCGGGATCCCGCGTTCCATCTCTCTGGAGATCAACTGCCGGACGGCTCGGTCGGTGTCGCGAAACCCGGCCTCATCCTCCGCGGCCGTGCGATCGAAGCTGATGATGTCGTACCATGCGCGCATCCGCATGCCGCCATTGATCGCGATAGGACGGACGGGCGCATGCGGAAATACAAAACGCCAGGCGCGTTCGCCACGGCGGACGATTTCGGGCACGACGGGTACGAAGTCATTGCCGTCGGCGCCCAAACCGTGCAGCCAAATCACGGCGGCATCCGGCTTCGAAGCCGTTTCCATATCGATAGTTTCCAGCGCCATTTGTCCAGAATACCAGGCTCCTACCTCTCCCGCGGCCGAAGTCGGGCTGCATCACGAGCGCACGGCCCGCATCCCGTGTTGACAGCCCCTGCATTTTTATGCAGAATGCGCGCAAATTTATGCACAGCAGCACATGATCGAATCCAGGCTCACTTCCGAAGCCGCTAATTCCAGCGCACCGGCGCGGCGCGCCATGCTTGCGAAGATCATTCGCGAGCAAACAGTCGGCCGGCAGTCGGAACTGGTCGCCATGTTGCGCAACCTTGGGGTCGATGCGACCCAGTCGAGTGTCAGCCGAGATCTGCGTGAATTGGGCGTGGCCAAGCTGGGCGATCGTTACGTGCTGCCCGAAGCGACGGTGACTCCCATCAATGATTTCTCGACACTCAAGCAATTCGTGAAGGCTTCGTTCACGGCCGGGACCAATCTCACGGTGCTGAAAACCGCCATCGGCTCCGCCCAGAGCGTGGCCGTGGCCATCGATACCGCGCGCTGGCCCGAAGTGGTGGGCACCATCTCGGGTGACGACACCATATTCATCGCTACCGCCGGAGCGCGCGAACAACGCAAGCTCGGCGAGCGCCTCCGCGCCATTTTCGGACGCTAGGGAGCTTCACTATGACATCGACCACCCTCCAGGGCGCCGAGCCCATTCTTTTGGCTTTTTCCGGCGGTCTGGACACGTCTTTCTGTGTGCCCTGGCTCAAGGATACCTATGCGCGTCCCGTCATCACCGTAACGGTCGACACCGGCGGCATCGACGCCGCCGCTGCGCAGAGTCTGGCGGTGCGCTCGGCCGAGCTCGGAGCGGTCGAGCACCACTTGATCGACGCCCGCGCCGCCTATTTCGACCAGGTGCTCAAGTTCCTCATCATGGGAAACATCCGCCGCGGCGGACTGTATCCGCTGTGCGTCGGGGCGGAACGCGTGCTGCAGGCGCAAACCATCGCGCAAATGGCTCTGTCGCTCAAGACTACGATGGTGGCGCATGGCTGCACGGCCGCCGGCAACGATCAGGTCCGCTTCGAGGTCGCGCTGCGAACCTTGGCACCGGATCTGGAGATCATCGCACCCGTGCGCGACCGCGCCTTCAAACGGTCGGAACAGCTCAAGTACCTCGAGGATCATCGGCTGCCCATTCCTGCATTCGGTGCCGCCTATTCGGTCAACCGTGGCCTGTGGGGCGTCACCATCGGCGGCAAAGAGACGTTGACATCGAACGGCAGTATCCCCGAGGCCGCCTGGGTCCTGTCGAAGGACGCTTTTTCGAATCCGCGCGCCCCCGAGCGGCACACGATCGGATTCGATGCCGGAATTCCGGTCAGTCTCGACGGCGCCCGGCTGTCGGCGGTGTCGATCATCGAGCAACTCGAAACTCTCGCGGGACCTTTCGGCATTGGGCGAGGCATCCACTTGGGCGATACGGTAATCGGGACCAAAGGGCGAGTGGCGTTCGAAGCCCCGGCTGCGGATGTTCTCTTGACCGCACATCGCGAGCTGGAAAAGCTGGTGTTGACCGGCAAGCAAGTACGCATCAAGGACACCGTGGCGCAGCCGTATGGCGACCTGGTCCACGAAGGTCAGCACCTGGATCCCGTATGTCGCGACATCGAAGCGCTGCTGACGTCATCTCAGGCCCGCGTCAGCGGCGAGGTGAGGGTCCTGTTCAGACCCGGCTCCGCCTTCATCGAGGGCGTCACGTCCCCGTATTCGCTGATGGCGGCGTCCAAGGGCGTGTATGGCGAAGCGGCGGGGGAATGGACGCCCACCGACGCTTTGGGCTACTCGAAGATGCTCGCTTTGACTGGAATATTTCATAAGCGCGCCGGACAAGACCTTGCCGCGGCATCCGTCGAGCCGGGAGCGAACAAATCATGAGCGGCATGCGCACCGTGGTAGTCGACAAGATCGCCTCCGTCACTCAGGCTTGCGGCCTGTCGCACGAGATTCGTATCGCACCGGACGTCCCCTGCGAGGAAGGCGTGGTGTTGGTGGTCGAGATTCTGAACAGCAAGTCGACTTACAACACGCTTGAACTGACCAGCGGCCGCATGGCCAAGGTCTCGCGCGGCGACATCGTCGTGGGCGCGCTCGGCCACCGCAAAGCCTTGTTCGGTTATTCGGGCCACATACCGGAGACGTTGAAGCCGGGCGATGTGATCCAGATGCTCAACATCGGCGGTGTCCTCGGCATTTGCGACTCGGCGACGCCGGACAAAGGTAAACCCTTCGATTGTAAGGTGCTCGGTACCGTACTGACATTTCCGTATCTGGGCGAGCGCATCGGCGTTCCGGCCAAAGTCGGCTACAAGCCGCTGGATTACAACGCCGAACTCAACATGCGCGGCGTGCCGGTGATAGCCCTTGCGGGTACTTGCATGGAGGCCGGTAAGACGGCGGCTGCCTCCGCCATCATAGCCCGCGCCCGGCATCGCGGCCTCGTCGTGGACGCTTTCAAGGCAACCGGTGTTTCCTTGCGCCGCGACATCCTCGCATTCGAAGATTCCGGTGCCCGCCGCACCATGATCTTCACCGATTTGGGCATCGTCACCACCACGGAGAAATGCGGCCCGGCTTTGACGCGGACCATGTTGACCGAGATGGCGAGCGGCCAGCCGGATGTCATCGTTTTCGAGTTGGGCGACGGCTTGTTGGGTACGTACGGCGTACAATCGATTCTGCGCGATGCCGACATCAAAGCCGTACTGACGGCGGTGGTGTTGTCCGCAAACGACCCCGTGGCCGCCTGGGGCGGGATCAAGCTGCTGCGCGAGCGCTTCGGTATCGAACCCGCCGCCGTTACCGGCCCGGCGACCGACAATCTTGTCGGCGTCGAAATCATCCGTGAAATGAACGTCGAAGCGTTCAATGCCATCAGCAATCCTGCCGATCTGGGCGACCATCTCATTTCCAAGCTCGGGATCAGCCATGTGGGCGAGCCGAAAGTGGTCGGTGCGTGAGCGAGCCAACGCCCGCCATCGTGCTGGGCGGCACCGGCTATGTGGCCGGGGAGCTGCTGCGGTTGATCGCGGCACATCCGCAACTTCATGCTGCGGCCATCTTGTCGGACAGTCAGCCCGGTGCCCCGATCGCTGCCGCATTTCCGCACTTGCGAAGCGCGTATCCGGAACTCAAATTCAGCGGGATCGATGAGATCGAACTACTGCTGCGGCGGGCGCCCCGATCGGCGCTGTTTTGCGCGGCGCCGCACGGAGCCGCCGCAGGCCTCATCGATCGGCTGCTAACCGCCGTCGAAACCGCCGGGACGCAAACGCACTGCGTCGACATTTCGGCGGACTTTCGCTATGCAACCTCCGGCGCCTATGAGTCGGTATACAAACATGCGCACGGCGCGCCAGCACGCATCGGGCAGTTCACCTGCGCGCTTCCCGAACACCTGCGGCGCTCGCCGACGCCGCATGTGGCTCACCCGGGATGCTTTGCGACCGCCACGCTGCTGGCCAGCGTGCCGCTACTGGCATTGGATCTCACCGACACTCGGCTGTTCGTCACGGGTATCACCGGAAGCACCGGTTCCGGCCGTCGGCCGAGCGAAGGTACCCACCATCCGCAGCGGCACAGCGATTTTTACAGTTATGGCGCACTCAGCCATCGGCACGTGCCGGAGATCACAGCATGTGCGGCGTTGGCCACCGGCATTGCGGCGGAATTCAACTTCGTCCCTCATTCCGGACCCTTCGCGCGCGGCATCCACGTCACCGTTCAGGCCAGCCTCAAACGCCCCATGAGCAGTTCGCAGGCACTGGCCGCTCTTGTCGAATATTACAAGGAGTGTCCGTTCGTCCGGGTCGTCGATACGGCGCCGCGGGTGAAGGACGTGGCCACGAGCAACTACGCCAACTTGAGCGCCGTTACCAACGGGACATCCATTGCCGTCATGTCGGTACTCGATAATTTGAACAAGGGTGCCGCCGGCGGCGCAATGCAGTGGATGAATCGACTGTTGGGTTTTGACGAAAGCCTGGGCCTCTCCGCGCCCTCTCCGGGTTGGACTTGAATACCACTTTGAAGGCACCCATGGCAGCAACGCAGGCAAAGAGCCACCTCGCAAACGTTTTCGCGCAGTATCCGATCGAAGTGGCGCACGGCGAGGGCGTTTGGCTGCACTCGCGCGACGGCCGCAAGATCCTGGACTTCTATGGCGGCCATGCGGTTGCCGGACTGGGATACGGCCATCCGCGTTGGTTGGCCGCACTGGAGCGCCAGGCCCGGCAAATGGCATTCCAGACCAATGCCCTGCCAATGGTGATTCGCGAACGCGCCGCGGCGCGGCTGGCAAAATTCGCGGGCCTCGGATTGGATACGGTGTTCTGGATAAACAGCGGTGCCGAGGCCAACGAGAATGCACTGAAGCTGGCATTCAACATCACGGGGCGAGCCAAAGTGGTGGCCCTGGAACAAAGCTTTCATGGCAGAACGGCGGCGGCCGGCGCCGTGACCTGGGGCGCTCGGGAAAAATGGTACGGCTTTCCCCGCGCACCCTTCGATGTGAGCTTCGCACCGCGCGACGATCCGGCGGCGATGGAGCGCTTCGTGGATAGCGATACCGCCGCCGTCATCGTGGAACCAGTGCAAGGGGTGGGGGGAGCCTACGATGTCGGAAAGCCCATGTTGCAGGCGCTGCGCCAACGGTGCGACGATGTCGGGGCCCTGCTCATTTTCGACGAAGTGCAATGCGGAATGGGCCGAACCGGCGCCCCCTTCGCCGCGAATTATTACGGCGTAACGCCCGACATCATCACGGCGGCAAAGGCGTTGGGCAACGGCTTTCCGGTGTCGGCCCTGCTGCTGTCCAGGCGCGTCGCAGGGAAGGTCAAGCCCGACGCCATGGGAACAACGTTCGGCGGCGGACCCATGGCGTGCGCGGTGGCCGAAGCCGTGATCGACACCATCGAATCGGAATCGCTATTGGCAAACGTGCGGCAGGTATCCACGTATATCCGCTCGAACTGCGTGATCGGCCCCATCACCGGCACCCAGGGCGCGGGGTTGCTGCTCGGCCTCAAAACTTCGCGTCCCGCGAAGGAAGTACAGGCCGCACTGCTGCACCAGAACATTCTCACGGGCACCAGCGGCGATGCGCACGTGCTGCGCTTGTTGCCGGCCTATATTTTGAATGAAGGCCACGTCGATCGGCTATGCGACGCATTGGCTAAGATTCCGGCATGAAACGGTTCATGGATCTCGCCGATCTGAGTCGCGATGCAGTTCTCGACCTGCTCGCGTTGGCGCAATCGTTGCAGGACAAGCCGCAGCCGCATGCGCTCGCCGGCAAGATCTTGGGGCTGGTCTTTTTCAATCCGTCGCTGCGCACGTTGGCATCGTTTCAGGCCGGCATGGCACGCTTGGGCGGCAACTCCTTCGTCATCACCCCAGGACAGGGGACATGGCAGCTCGAGACTCGCTTGAACGCCATCATGAACGGCGCGGCCTCGGAGCACATCCGCGAAGGCATTCCCGTGTTGGCTTCCTACTGCGACGCGCTCGGCGTGCGCGCCTTCGCCGACTTCAAAAGCCTGAAGAGCGACATGGACGAAACGCTGTTCCGCATGATCGATGGTCTGTGCGACAAACCGTTGATCAACATGGAATCGGCGATGAATCATCCGTGCCAGGCGCTGGCGGATTGGCGCACTCTGGACGAACTCCAGATCCCGCGGCATGCCAAGTTCGTGCTGAGCTGGGTCTATCATCCGAAGGCGCTGCCGCTGGCCGTGCCCGCCGCGACGCTCCACATGGCCGCGATGCGCGGCATGGAAGTGGTGGTGGCGCGGCCCGAAGGCTTTGAGCTTCCGCCGCAGATCATGGCGAAGGCTCGCACGGCAGCCGCGGCGGCAGGCGGATCGGTCGCCGAGACTTCCGATCGAGCAGCGGCTCTGGAAGGCGCCAGCGTGCTGTACGCCAAGGAATGGGGCAGCACCGCATACTATGGCGACGTCGAGGCCGACTCGCGGCTACGCGCCGATCTTGCGGATTGGTGCGTCAGAGAACGCTGGTTCACGGGAGCCGACCCCGATCTCAAACTGATGCATTGTTTACCGGTTCGCCGCAATGTCGCCGTCGCCGACGAGGTACTCGACGGACCCCGTGCTGTCGTCAAGCGCGAGGCTTTCAATCGCTTGGTGGTGCAGATGGCCGTTCTGCATCGTATGTTGGCCTGATGGCCATGGTAGGAGAATTCCGTATGAGCCGACCCGACCCTTCCGTTGCCGTGTTGGCGCTGATGAGCGCCGCGCCCTACATCCGCATGTACAAGAACAAGGTATTCGTCATCAAGGCCGGCGGTGCCGTGTTCAGCGATGAGCTTTCGACGCGCGCGCTCATCGAGCAAGTCGCGATCCTGCATCAAGTCGGAATCAAGACGGTGCTGGTGCACGGCGGCGGTCCGCAGCTCGACAGCCTGCAAGCGACGCTGGGCATCGAAACCCGGATGGTGAACGGACGCCGTGTCACCGATCAGAAATCGATCGAAGTGACCTCGATGGTGCTCAACGGACTCATCAACACGCGTATATTGGCGATCTGCCGCGAGCTCGGCATCGAGGCCATCGGCCTTTCCGGCGTCGACGCCGGGCTGATTCGTGCGCACAAGCGTCCCCCAGTCCCCGTATCGGAGGGGTCGAACGAAACCGTCGATTATGGTTTCGTCGGCGACATCGATTCGGTCAACGCGGCGGTGATCGAGAAGTTGTTGGAAAACGGCTTGATGCCGGTGGTGAGCCCGCTGTCGGCGGACTCCAAGGGTACCTTGCTCAATATCAATGCGGACACCGTGGCGGCAGCCATCGGCGGCGCCCTATCGGCGGAGAAATTGGTGTTGTGCACCGGCGCGCCGGGCATTCTGGAGCACGTCGAAGATCCGAGCACGGTGATCTCCTATACCGACATCGAAGGCTTGAGGCGATTGCGAGACGCGGGCAACTTGAAGGACGGCATGCTGCCGAAGGCCACGGCCATCGAGAATGCCATCCGCGGCGGCGTGCGGCGCGTTCACGTGATCACCTACAAATCCTCGGACAGCTTGCTCGCCGAGATTTTCACCAACGAAGGCACCGGCACGTTGGTGGTGGCGGACCTCAAGGCATTGAGTCCCGCCGAACAGCAGAGCGCGGCGACCGCTTGAGGGAGCCGGTACGGATGAGAATCGCATGACCCGACTGTGGGACAAGGGAACGCCGCTGGATGAGCGGGTGCTGGCCTACACGGCCGGCGAGGACTACGTGCTGGACAATCGATTGGTCGAGTACGACGTCCGTGCCTCCGTCGCGCACGCCGAAATGCTGGGTGAACAGGGTTTGCTGTCCGCGGTGGACCTCATCGCCATTCGCGACGCATTGCTTGCGATCGGCGAGGAACACGCGCACGGGTCATGGCGCATTAGCCTCGAGCAGGAGGATTGTCAGACGGCGATCGAGAATTTGTTGTCGGCGCGAATCGGTGCAGCCGGCGGCCGCCTGCATGCCGGCCGGTCACGCAACGATCAAGTGCTCGCGGCGTTGCGGCTGTACCTACGCGACGCGGCCCAGGAGCTGCAGGCCGGGGCGCTCGCGGTGGCCGCAGCGCTCGATACCCTCGCGGCGCGCGACGGCGCCATTGAACTGCCCGGCTACACCCACATGCAGCAGGCCATGCCGAGCACGGTGGCACTGTGGGCGCTCGGCTTTGCGGCCGAGATACGCGATGACGCGGAGGGTTTGCAGCAGACGCAACGCCGAATCGGCAAAAATCCGTTGGGATCCGCCGCGGGTTATGGCACGCCGAACCTCGATGTCAATCGCGAAGCGACGCGTCGACGTCTGGCATTTACGGTCACGCACGAGCCGGTGACCGCGGTGCAGCTATCGCGCGGCAAGGCTGAAGCGCAGTTGCTCTTCGAGATCACGCTGCTCACCCAAGATGTGGGGCGGCTTGCGGCCGACCTATTGCTCTTCTATACCCAGGAGTACGGCTTCGTCAGCTTGCCGGCCGGATTCACCACGGGTTCTTCGATCATGCCGCAGAAACGCAATCCCGACGTGTTCGAGTTGATCCGCGGCCGATGTTCGGTATCCCAGGCAGCGCTCAATGAAGTCTTGAACATCACGCAAAAGCTCACCTCGGGCTATCACCGTGATCTGCAGCTCATCAAACCGCCCTTGTTTCGCGCCATCGACTCCTGCCTGCAGACGCTCGACATCCTGCCGAGCGCCCTCGCAGGAGTGCGCTTCAACCCGAACAATATCCGCTTGGATCCCGGCATTCACGCCGCCGCCGCCGCGAACGCCTTGGTGACGAAAGAAAACGTGCCGTTTCGCGAAGCGTACCAACGGGTGGCGGCGAAGTTGAAGAATCCCCCATGAGCATTTGGCGCAGCCCGCATTCACTCGATGCGCTGAACGCGTCGAGTGAAGGCACCCTCGTCCGCCATCTCGACATCGTTTTCAGCGAGATCGGCGACGACTATCTGCGAGCCACCATGCCCGTGGACCCCCGCACGCGCCAGCCCTACGGCATGTTGCATGGCGGCGCGTCGGTGGTACTGGCTGAAACGCTCGGCAGCACCGGCGCCAATATGTGCGTCGACGGATCGGAGTACCTGTGCGTGGGTCAGGAAATCAATGCCAATCACGTGCGGCCGGCGCGCCGCGGGCGAGTCTGCGGTACGGCGCGCCCGGTGTATCTCGGCGGGCGCACCCAGGTGTGGACCGTCGACATCGTCGACGAGGGGCAGACGCTGGTCTGTGTGTCGCGCTTGACCCTCGCGATCATCAAGGCGACCCTACCGGGTAAGTAAAATCGCCCTAGCCTTTGCAATATCGACTGGCGTATCGTGCGCGCCATGAAACAAAATTACCGATTTGCACCGACCGCCCTACGGCTCTGTCTGTTGGCGGCAGCCCTGCCCGTGGCCAACGCCCAGGCCCCGCAGCCCGCACCGCCCCCGTCCCCGGC
>JALYHU010000051.1 GCA_030776345.1 Pseudomonadota bacterium
GGTGCCTGGCGACGCGGGGAGTCGCTCAGACTCGGTCAGGCGTTGAAACTCGAGGGCTAGAACGGCAACCCGTGTGCTTGGCCGCCCATACACATCAGCATCGGCAATGACAGAATGAAATTGATGCGTGAGGCCTTGGCCGCAATCTTGCGCGCCGCTGCCTTCTCATCGTCCGTCGCCGGCACGAGCCCCAGGATTTTCTTCTGATTGGGCCATATGAAAACCCAAACATTGAACAACATGATCGTGCCGAGCCAGGCGCCGACCCCGATGGTTCTGAAGCCCGATTGCAGGGTAAACGCCTTGACGATGCCGCTCGCGTCACCGGATCCGTAGCCGGTCATCAGATACAGGGCTCCCGACAGCCAGGTGACCACCGCAGCCCAGCGAAACCACAGCAGCGCCCTGGGGGCGATGTACTTGGTGATTCCGCCTCCGCCCGGGCCGCCCTTGTCGGCGGCAGCGGCCGCGAGCCCGGGGGTCTGCACCACATTGAAGTAGTACAGAAGTCCGATCCACGTCACCCCGGCCGCGATATGCAACCAGCGATCGATCTGAACCGGGTGGAACGAGACGCCGAGTCCGCTCCAAGCACTGAGCCAAATGCCGATGGCTATGGCGAGTAGGACACCGGCAGTTATCGCGCCTTTGACGGAGTTGAGCGGATGCATATTCGATATCCCCACGGTTTTTTTGCGGTGGCCCACCTGACGGTCAGGCAAAGTGTGCACCCGAACATGGCCGGCGGTCAAAGCTTTAGAGATAGGGACCGCTGTACCCGCGCGGAAACGGCGCCATGGGGAGGCCCCGGGGCTTCTCGGGAACCCTTCCATATAACCCATTTGAGGGATGTGTAACCGCGCCTCTTGAGGAGACACTGCGCCGCCAGGATCGAATGATGTACGAAAAAGGAGCGGATACGAATGAGCACCAAATCCAGACTACTGATCGGCGGCGGGATTGCCTTTGGCCTCGCCGGCCTCGTTCTCGCCACACCCATAAAGCACCTCGCGTCGCCATTGTTTTCGGTCGGGCAGCACCCCGCCGACATCGAACTGCACGGCAGGGGACTGACCCCGAGCGGCCAACGGTTCAGAGTGGAACTCGAAACCGAAGGGCCGTCCACCATTTCCACCCAGGACGTCGCTTACAGCGTCGGCGGCGTCAACGGTTGGCACTCCCATCCCGGCATGGTCGCGGTCACTCTAATATCGGGATCGCTTCAATGGTTCGACGAGAATTGCGTCGAGACGGACTACACTGCCGGGCAGTCATGGACCGAGGGCAGCCAGCTCCACTACTTCCGGGTTGTGGGTACGGTTGGCATTCATTCGACGGCATTTTTCCTTACAGCCCAGGGTGCCCCATTGAGGACGGACGAGACGGCGCCTGCCTGCGCGGGCCCCCTCGGCTTAACCTAAGCGCGTTCTTCGAGAGTAACTTCCACCGGCGCTCGGAGGGTGTACGGCTTGGCCGAACATTCAAGTCCATCTTGCCGAGCCCCGGATCTCTTCAGCGGCCGCCGACGAGCGGCAGGAGCACGCGAACCAGCTCCGCCTGCCGGTTGACTCCTACCTTACCGAAGATGACTTTCAGCTGGGAGCGAACGGTGTGTTTGGAAGTTTTCAACTTGCCGCTTGCTTCGCTTATATTGGCGCCCTCCAAAAGCAGCACCGTGAGCCGGCTCTCCGCTGCCGTCAGGCCGAATATCGTTCTCAGCGCAGTGCCATCCACTTTAGCGGCCTGCATCGGATCGACCAAAAAGACGGCAACCGCGGATCGGCATTTGAACGTGTCGTGCGGTAGCTTCAGTGGACAGACATGCAGCCGTAACGCACCTCGTCCTCCATCGGCCGGAACGGTTACGGTTCCTCCTTGGAATTGGCCTGTTCCAGAAGCCGTGGTACCACAACGACCAATTAACGAATTCAAATGCTGGTTGATGGCGGCGTCCGCGGCCTCCAGTCGATCACCCTTCCAGGAAATTCTATAGGGACGCCTGAGAAGCTGTTCGGCATACCGATTGACGGTGAGGCGTTTTCCCTCTTGGTCCAGAATCACGACACCGCTGGCCAACCTATTGAGGAGTTCGAGAGAGGACTGCGAAACGAACTGCCAAGTCCCGAGCCGCTGCCCAATTTGCAATGCACGTTGAACGTGGGGCAGCACGCGTGAAAACCGTTCAAGGTGGCTTTTCTGCGAGTGCCCCTCTCGTTTCCTGAAGGCGAGGCTCTGAAACCCTTCGAGATCGTCGCCGATATGCAAGCGGCCGCCCAGGTAATAGCGAATGTGATCTCCGCTGGACTGCAACCAGTGGTAGTACTCATTCGAATCGATCTGACCTTCGTCGATGTGCTGGTAATCGAATAAAAAAGTACGATCCGGATGCTTCTTGGCATTGGCCCATCGAGGGCATTCCTTGATCACCTCGCCATTGTATTCCTCGATCATTTCGTCCGGCATGCCGACATGAATCGAGTGCGTAACCTCGCTGGTTTCGCCGTTCATGAACCAAAGGTGCGTTCCCGAGTTACCCACGAAGCGCAGAATTTCGGCCAGGGCCTTGGGCCACAGCCTGTTATCGACCGCTGCGTCGTATATTGAGGATATCGCTTGGTTCAGTTGATCTACGGAATGGGGCGATTTGGCCCGTCTTCTCGATGTGGGATCCGGAGTGAGTACTGAAAAATCAGTCTTCATAGCCGCTCCCTTGGCTCCCACCTGCAATGCTCCTGGCGCTTACATACGCTCTGGGTTGGGCATCCCGATCACGACCTGTCCATACCGCGAGCCTAAGAGTCTGACACGGGCTCCCCAATCTCGGAACGAATACGCTCGGAACGAATACGCTGCCGGACTTCATCGGCCTTTTGCAGCGCCGCGCGGCTGGGCTTGAATTGCAGATCGGTGACGACTAACAGGCCGCCGTTTCCGTTTAACGGTTTCGGACTCAACGCGTCCGCTACCAGTTCACGATACGAAAGGAAATTTTTACTCATCCATACTCCAGCGACGCTCCGTCAGCAGGGAACTCAGCCCGAACGTAGCCTCTGTTATCGATGCTAACACGGCCGGGGCGCCCTGTAGATGGGTGATTATATCCTCATCCGTGTCCATCGCGACAACGGCAAGTGGTTGATTTCGCGACG
>JALYHU010000052.1 GCA_030776345.1 Pseudomonadota bacterium
GAGCATGCGCTATCGGGCCACTGGCAGGGCGGGATCGTACGTGTGATATTCGATCGCAGCTTCATCGACGATGACGGCGTACGTTGGGTCATAGACTACAAGACCAGCCATCACGCCGGCGGCGACCGCGAGCAATTCCTGGACCGCGAAGTCGAGCGCTATCGGCCGCAACTCTACCGCTACGCGCAGCTCGCGCGGAAGCTCGGGCCGGAACCCGTTCGCGTCGGCCTGTACTTTCCGCTCATGGGTGCGTGGCGGGAGTGGGAGACGTAGCGGCCTTACGTGCTTTTCACGCGACGCCGAACGCTGCGGTCAGCGTGCGATGAAGATGTCGTACTGCACGCAGCCGCGTTCGAGTTGAACCTCACGTACCTTCGTAGAACAGATGCATAACCAGTTTATTTAAGTGAAGATATAGCCAGCTATACTCAGATCGCGCATTGCGTATAACTCCGTGCAATTGCGGAGCAGTGGCGTTCGAGATCGATGCCGTACTCGCGGACGTGTTTGTGTGTCACTGCTCGATTTGTCGAAAATTCACGGGCAGCAACGGAATTGCGGTGGTGGTAGTCGGCACTATGCATGCTTGCGCATCAGTTTGGCTCGAGACCCCTCGCACTTCCATGGGCCCGCCAATGGGTTCTAAAATGAATCAGTTATCGGACGTAAGATTCTGAAATGGGTAGCAATAATGTGGGTGATGTTGACGTGCGCATCGGGTATGATGCTGGATATGCAACCAGTATTCGCGAGGCGCCCATGGAAACTGCAACACCCCCTTATGCCGACCTCACGCGCGACGATCTCGAGGCACAGATCACCGAACTCGCGGGCCACCTCAATGCCGCGACCTATCGGTGGCTCACTCTGATCGCGGAGTTCGATCGACGGCAAGGGTGGTCGGACGGGAGCCTGCACTCTTGCGCACACTGGTTGAACTTCAAAGTAGGACTGAACATCGGGGCGGCGCGCGAGAAGGTGCGGGTGGCGCATGCACTCGCCGGAGTGCCGAAGATCGCAGCGGCCATGGCGCGTGGCGAGCTGAGCTACTCGAAAGTCCGGGCACTCACCCGGGTTGCGACCCCGGCCACGGAAGATGCGCTGCTGATGATCGCGCTGCACGGAACCGCGTATCACGTGGAGACCACGGTGCGTTATTTCCGCCGGGCAATGGACGCCGCGGAGCTGTCGCGGGAGGCGCGGCAGCAAGCGACCCGGACCGTGGAGTATGCGTACGATGATGATGGGAGTCTGGTGCTCAAAGCGCGCCTGCCGGCGCTCGCCGGGGCGCTGTTCGTCAAGGCGTTGGAAACGGCCATGAGAGCGGTGCCGGCGACCACGGTGAATGTGCCCCTGGCCGAAGAGCAGCAGCTGAGCTATCAAGCGCGCCGCGCCGATGCGTTCGCGCGTATGGCCGAGGGCTATCTGGAGCATGAATCCGCGTCGTCGTCGTCGGGGAGCACAGCGGATCGCTACCAAGTGGTGGTGCATGTCGATGCGCAGACGCTCAAGGATCACATCGCTGGGCGCTGCCACGTGGAGCACGGACCCGTGCTGCCCGCCGAGACCGTGCGGCGGCTCACCTGTGATGCCAGCCTGGTGCGCATCGTCGAGACCGAACAGGGCGAACCTCTCGATGTGGGGCGCAAGACCCGCTCCATTCCGCCGGCAATCCGCCGTGCGTTGAGTACGCGCGATCAGGGCTGCTGCTTCCCTGGCTGCACGTATCGGTGCTATCTCGATGCCCACCACATCGAGCATTGGGCCGAGGGCGGCGCGACCAAGCTCTCGAACCTCGTGACCTTGTGCCGCCGTCACCACCGGCTCGTACACGAAGGCGGGATTGCGGTCGAGGCGCGGGCTGGCGGCGGCTGGAGATTCTTGCGACCCGACGGCCGGGAGTTCGAGATGCAATATCGCGAGCCGGCACCGACTTATGAATGGACGGCGCTGCAGGAGACCCACACCGCTCAGGGTATTTCCATCGACGCAGGTACCGCTGCTACCCGCTGGACGGGCGAGCGCATGGATTACGAACTCGGCGTCTGGACGCTGTGCAGCCAGGAAGAGCGTGCGAGGGCTTCGCCAATCGTTGACAGCGTAGGCGCTTCCGAAGCGCGGACAAAGAGCGTTTCCGCGGAAATTGCGCGAGGCTAACCAACCCTATTCTTCTTCGAAGCCCCGGACCAGCAACGGGTGATCCGCGAGTAACTCGAAGGCTCGAAAGGCGCGCACGCCGGAGTAGGTGTTCGCCGCGTCAGGCGGCGGTCGGTTTCGCCGGTCCCAGTGATTTTTTCTTGTGCTCGTCCACCATGGCCTTGATGTCCACGGCAGCAGCGCCTCGACACGCTGGGGGAAACGACGATATCTCGCGATCGAAACCCTACTGACCCCGATTCAACAGGAGGCAGCAGCCTGCCTATTGTTTGATTTCTATCAGGATTGCTTCCACATCATCGAGGGCCTCATCGGAATGTGTGACCGGCGGCCGTATCAAGGCCTCGCCTGTCTTCAATTCGGAAATCTTCGTGCTGCCATCAGGCATCGTATATTTGACCCTTCCGCCCCTGAGCACATACACCACCGCCGATGGGTGGGAATGGGTGGGAGTTTTGTCCCCTTTGTGCGGCGCGTATCGCAACACGCGTACTTTTTGGTCCTCCGCGAGCACGGTTAAATGCTTCACGCCATATTGCATGGCGTCCTGGCCGAAAACGGCTGGGCAAGAAAAAAAGAGAATGGAAACCATCAGCCCCGCGCCTTTATTCATTTTGGAGATCCTCCTAAGCGGTTGTAGACTTCATGCTACGCGCCCACGTCATACTTCGTCACTAGCCTGCCCTCATCATGAGAAACACCGCACATGAGACGCCTGATCACCACCATCCTGCTCTGCGCACTCGCCTCCGTTACGGCGCACGCAGCCGCGGACGAATCCAGACCGAAGGTCCGTACGATCACGGCGTTTGTGCGGCTCGATCGATTGATGTATGAAAGGCAGATTGAAGACGCGATGCGAGTGCTCAGCGCCGCGCGGGCCGAATTCGCCCGGCGTGGCTACGAGACGCAAACAGTTCGAATCGTGACGCAGCCGTTTGCGGAGCTCGTGAAGGGCCTCTCCGATACGCAAGCCCTTTCGTTTCTTCGATCGCTCGATGATTTGTCGCAGAAAGACGGCTTCATGCCAAACGTCGGCCCGGCAATGCTGCACGACACCGACGATCCGGCGGTGATGCGCCTGCTGGCGCAGGTGCTCTCGACCCTGCCGCATCTCAACGCGAGTGCAATCATCGCAGATGACGACGGCATCCACTGGAAGACGATCCGCGAGTCAGCGAAGCTCGTGCGCTACGTGGCCGACCACAGTGCACACAGCCAAGGCACTTTTCTGTTCGCGGCGACCGCGATGCTCAAGCCGCTCGGACCGTTCTATCCGGGCGCGTATCACACCGGCGCCGGCAAGCAGTTCTCGCTGGGATTCGAAGGCGCCAGCGTCGTACAGCAGGTGTTCGGGTCGACGCACGGCGACTTCGATACGTCGGTGGCCGAGCTTACACGGCGGTTGACGATCCACGCGCGGGTTGGCGAGGAAGTGGGCAATGCAGTAGCTGCATCCAGCGGATGGGAGTTCGTCGGCGTGGATCCCACCCCGGCGCCATTAGCCGACGCGTCGATTGGGGACGCGATCGAGCACTACACGGGCTCACCGTTCGGTTCGAATGGCACGATGACGGCAGCGCTTGCGATCACCACGGCCGTTAAGGCGGTGAAGGTGAAGCAGGTGGGCTATTCAGGGTTGATGCTTCCGGTGATGGAAGATAAGCGTCTCGCGCAACGCTGGGCCGAAAACACCTACGAGATCGATTCGCTGCTTGCGTATTCGTCGGTATGCGGGAC
>JALYHU010000053.1 GCA_030776345.1 Pseudomonadota bacterium
GATGAAGCCGAAGAACTTCCAGAACAGCCTCCCCACGCCCTACTCCTTCAGCAGTTGGTAGCCCTGGCGATGGACGGCCTGAATTCGGGATCGGCCGTCAGCCAGCGAGCCGAGCTTGCGGCGGACGCTGCTCACGTGCACGTCGACACTGCGATCGTGTCGCGCGATCGGCCGCCCCAACGCGTGCTCCGACAAGTCCGCCTTGCTGACGGGGCGACCTGCGTGCCGCAGCAATAACTCCAACATATTGAATTCGGTGCTGGTCAGGCCGAGAGGGCCACCCATCCACTCTGCGCGCCGCTGCTCCGGCCACATCGTGAGCTCGCCGCAGGAGAGCGGACCGGCGGAGCGGCCGGGAGCGGCCCCCGGGGTCGTACGACGCAAGACGGCCCGAAGGCGTGCGGCCAACTCACGCGGCGAGCAGGGCTTGGTCACGTAGTCGTCCGCGCCCAGTTCGAGCCCCGTGATGCGGTCGGCATCATCGCCTCGCGCCGTCAGCATCAGCACCGGCAGGGTGCTTTCGCGCCGGATCTGCCGCAGCACTTCGAGGCCGTTCAGCCGCGGCATCATCACGTCGAGCACGACGATGGCATAGCGACCCGACAGTGCCTCGCTCGCGCCCCGCCCGCCGTCGTTGGCCGTGGTGACCGAGAACCCGTCCTGCGTCAAGTACTCGCGCAACAGTGAGACCAATTCGGTGTCGTCGTCGATCAGCAATATATGGGTCATGAAGCGGGGTCCGCGGTGGCTCGCCGCGGTACGCGGTCCTACTTTAGGCGTTATCATAGGAGGCGACCGGCCGAAGTACCACCCCCCGCGGGCTCCCTTCCCCGCATCGCCTGATGGCCGGATCGGGCTCCAGCGCAGCGCTAAAGCAACAGCGCGGGTCCGGTAAAATCCGGTAAAATGTCATTCGGGCTGGTACGGCCGCTCGCTGATGACGGCAGAACGGCTTGTTCGATCCGAGGCGGAAGGGGGGGGGTAAATGTTTGTAAATTTCTTGAATGCGAGCCCAGTCCCACTGTCCGAGATGTGGATAGGCAGAACAGCGGGCCACCATGACATCGCATGCGTACCTCACGTGCACCGATGTCAGGGTCAGTGATACGCCAGAATACTTTTTGGGGAAACCGCAAATCCGATCGGTAGTTTTTTTATCCAGTGGAGAATATGTACAGTGTCAATTTCTATTCGGCTCATCACGCTCTCGCTCGCCAGTCTGCTTCTAAACGGATGCTTTGGCAGTTCCAAAGGCGATGCTGAGATACGCATACTGAACACCAGTATCGACTACAGCTCGATTGACCTGTATCTCGACGACGGCAACACGAACACACGCAAAATCGTCGGCGCCGCCACCGGCACACTGGGCAGCTACCTCGGTGTGGGCTCCAACAGCTACACGGTGGAGTTCACGAGCAACAACGTGCAGAGTTCTCTGAAGTCGGTGAAGGAAAAGCTCTCCAAGAACACGCACCGGACGTATGTCGCGTATGGCAACTCCGGCAAGTTCGGAGAATTGGAGATCCTCGAAGACCAGGATAAACCCTCCAGTTCCTACACCAAGGTGCAGTTGGTCGACGCGGCGGAAGATGCCGGCAGCGTGGACGTGTACCTCACGGACCCGTCGGTGGCGATAACGAACTCATCGCCCACGTTTTCCTCCGTCACCGGAGGCAGTATCGCAAGCGCCGGCTTCGTCACCATCAGCAGCGGCACCTACCGCATCCGGGTCACGGCCGCGGGCAGCCAGACCGACATACGGCTGGATAGCGTGACGGGAATCACTTTCAGCAGCGAAGAGGTCCTGTCCATCATCCTCACCGGCACCAACGGCGGAGTCCTCGTGAACGGAGCGGTCCTGCCTCAGCAGGGTACCCAGACCGTGATCAGCAATCCGTACGCTCGAGTACGCGCGGCCGCCGGCATCCCTTCCGGGTCGAATCTCACCGCAACGCTGGGCGGTACGAACTTGCTAGGCGCAGCAGCCGCCAACACGGTGTCAAATTACGTGCTGGTCACAGCCGGCGCCCAGACGCTCAATTTGACGCTCAGTGGTAACACCCTCGCGGCCAGCACCCAGACGCTTACGGCGGGCGACGACTACACGGTCCTGGTTACGAACGGTAGCGCCCCCGCCCTAGCCGGCGGAACGACGACGACGCTCATCGCCGACGACAACCGGTATCCCTCGACCTCCACGTATGCCAAGATCAAGCTCGTCAACGCCATGTCGTCGGGGCTCGGTGATCCAGTCTCCCTGAACGTGAATTACACGCCGGTGGCGAGCGCCATAGCGCTGAGTTCTGCCTCCCCTTCCACCGAAGTCACCGCGGGTACCAACAGCGAGATAGACACCGTCGATGCGACCACCTCGACGACTCTGTTCACGAACACGACGGCCACCCTGAACGCGAGCGGCGTGTACAGTCTGTTCATGTTTGGAAGCGGCACCGCGCCGATCGGCGCGTTGCGCATCAACCGGTAGGAATCGCCGGCTGCGGGCTGCCGGAGGGCAGTTCGCAGCGGCACCGGGTTGGGCCCGCGTGCGGGGCCCAGCTCATCATGGGGGTGGATCCTTCCAATCGCCGAGATGCGGCGGATCGCGCATATGCTCGAACAGGTCCTCGTTCGCTCCTTTTTTGCCGGGGCTACATTGAAAGGATGGCAGCGGCGAGAGTGCGATGACGCAGTGATCGCCGACATGAAGGCCCACGCGGCCGGGATCTCGTTCCAGGCGATGCGTGCGCGAGTGCGACCATCCGAATTCAGGTAGCTTGACCGGCGGCTTGGGCGCCACGTGCGGTGCGCCGAATTCTCGGGGCTTCGGCGCAGACTCGCCCGATGCCGACTCCGCGGCGGAGCGATTCAGCTCTTTCGCCCAATCGATCGGCGGATGAATGGCATTGTCTTCCTCGGCGGGGGCTGCCGGTTTCGGCTGGCTCGGGGGCTGCCGCCGGTTCACCGGAGGGATGGCCGTGGCATGCCGCTCAGGTGCTGCCGGTGGTGCCGGCTCCGGCGCTCTTGCCGGGCTTTCCGGCACGATGAACGGGAGGTAGATGAGTTCCAAGGCGGCGGTCGCCGTCCGGATCTTGAGCGGCCGCGTTACCGCCAGCAGTAGCCAGCATACGACGATGTGGAGCGCAACGACGGCCGCGACGACCGCTAGTCGACGTGCGCGTTCCCGAGTGACTGCCGGCACGAGCAATACCTACGACACGTCATCTGCCGAGCGTTGCCAGATTCCGGAGCATAAATGGCCAGAGCCCCCGGTCAAAAAGCCTGACCGATGGAGAACTGAAAGCGCTCTGTTTCATCAGGGAAGGTTACGGAATCGCCGTGGCGCGCGTTCAGCGGTATGCCGAAGGAGAAGCGAAACAGCCCAAGCGGGGCCAGCCATTGTACCGCGACACCGGTCGAGCGCTTCAGGTCGCTCCAATTATCGAAATGGTAGGTCACCGGAGAATAGTTGTCGACCCCCTTGAACGGCACTTTGGTACCCGTCTGAAAGACGTTTCCGACGTCGTAGAACCAGCTTACGCGAGCCGCGCCCTTCCATTTATCGGGGACCGGAAATATGAACTCCGCGTTGCCGACGACGCGAAAATTACCGCCGTACGGATTGCCGCTATTGACGTTGTCCCTGGGCCCGAGACGACTCTCGCGATAGGCGCGTATGCTGTCGGCGCCACCCGCGAAATAGTTGAGGTAAGGCGGCAGCGCAGTGGTGCTGCCTAGGGGCGCGCCGTAGTCCACCGCGGCGTGCAGGGACAGCAGATGCTTCCACAAGAGGGGCACGTACTGCAGGTATTCATAGTTCAGCGCGTAATACCTGATGTCGCTCGCCGGCAGCGCCATGCGTCCCGACAAGGCGTTGTGCATGCCGCGGTCCGCGAATATCGCTCGATTGCGCGTATCGATCGACCAGCCGCCGGAAACTTCGTAGGTGTTGAACTTCGTGCCGTAAAAATAGTACTGCGCGGAGGGTTCGAAATCCCGGGACGAATAGGTATTGCCGTTCGATCTCACCCAATCCACTGCCTGCAAGGAGCTGAAGCCCAGCGTGGTGAGCAGGGTCGATTGGTTGGCGGACACGCCTACCTGCAAGCTTTGATACTCCGTAATGGGATAAGCCCAGCGCATCGCCGCCGAGATTTGGTCGCTCGAAAGCCGCGACGAGGCGGAGACGAATTGCGTGCTTTGCCGATAGGACAACGACGAGGTCCGCGATACCCCGTCGATGGTGGTGTACGGGTCGGTGTGCGAGAACACGTAGGTCTTGTTGTACTTGCCCGCGTTGACTTCCAGCGCGACGCGATCGCCGGTGCCCATGAAATTGCTGTGCACGAAATTGCCGTTCAGGCTGAAACCCTGCGATTGCGAGTAGCCGATGCCGCCGCCGAATTGCCCCGGCAAGCCTTCCTTGATGTTGTAATCCACGTCCACGAGGTCCGGGCTGCCGGCCACCGGCTTGGTCTCGAACTCCACCTTTTCCA
>JALYHU010000054.1 GCA_030776345.1 Pseudomonadota bacterium
GCCGGCAAGTATGAAAGGGAGCGGAGTTCGGCAATGGCGACATCGCGAAGCTCTTCGCTCGTGGCATCGCGGATGCGAGCACGGTCTTGTGCCAAGGACTCAAAACGATGAGGACGCGCGTCCCAAAGGACCCACTCGCCGGGCCGCAGCTCGAGTCGAAGCGCGGATGATATGGCTTCGGTACCCATGTTCGCCTCGTGCGAACGCTGACGGAAACTGCTGGCAAGGATACCGCTGCTGACGGAAAATGTTGAAAATGTTTTTGCTGCGACGCGCTGGTCGCTGTGCCGGTTCCGCCAACGCCCGGGTCCGACGAAACAAGGAGTTATTGCTTAGCGGCCCACCATTGCAAGGTCAGGTTGCTGACGGAAATTGCTGAAATAATTGAGGCAGATTATTGAAATCGACAAATGCCCTCGAGGACCGGAAAGCCACACTTGAACAACAAATGATCTCGCAAACCGTCCAATGCGTACTCGGCATTATATTGTAACACGGGCCAAAGCTGCCTCACCCGGTGCCGTAACTCCCGTTTAGACATCCGCGCAAGTCGCGCCACTTCTCTCCACGCAAGCTCGAAACGCCGGTGGGGATCGAGTTCTTCGTCATAGCGTTCATCGATGAAGGGTGAAAAAGTCTTGAAGCCCAGATCGCGGATTAAGGCCAACGCTCCAGGATCTCCAAATAGAACGAATGGATGAAAGTTTATTAGAGGTTTAAACGTTTTCTCGGTAATTCGACAGCATTTACCGGCTGTAAATTCAGTCTCACAATGAATCGTGAAAAGCGACTTCCCGAAGAACTCTGAATTGAGATCGTTGACGATGTCGCCACACCGCATCACTCCTGGCACGACACGATCGATCGACAAGCCCGGCCCGCCATGGATAGTGCGCAACGTTTCCAAGATTTGTTGCCGACGCGCACCCCCTACGTCGAGCACTTGTGATACCGCCAACACCAGATCCTCTACGTCGTGATAGGGTTCTTTTATCACTTCGTTTCCGGCAAACGACACAAATCCGTCTTGAATGAACCCTTCGGTGATGAGATTCACCAAAACGCCGAGCCTATGTGGTTTCGGCATATTGTTCATGCAAATGAATTTTCTTTCGCCGCTGGTCTCTCCTACAATCCGGTGCCAAGCCATCGAGACATGGTCACGCCACACGCCGGCGCGCGAAAAGTGGTTGCGGCTGCGCGCCGCAATCGACGCCAGATAGTAGCTGTAATACCAAGAGGAAATGTTCGGCCGGCCGGTCGCCGCCAGCCATGACGCCAGATCGCGCAAGAATGCGCGATTCTGACTGACTACAAAAACGGAGGACAGAGGTACCCGTGTATCTTCAAACAAGGTGATTAGAGCGGCTCCCAATTGCTTGGAGAACCGACACGCTTCCGTACAATCATCGAGCAACAAGGCGGCTTGTCGATTTTGTAGCCGATGCAATGCGTCACCTGCAAGATAGCCAGGAAGCAATGCATGTTCGGATCGGGGGATCATCCGCCTATGTCCGAGCCAATCGATGCTAAACGTATAGACAATGCGAGCGTGCGGACCGGAAGCGTTACCGGCCATGTCTGTCAACGTGTTCAATGCATCGCTTCCGTCACGCCGATCAAGACTCTGAGCCAAGACTCTGACGAATGGGGAAGCGTCTTCGGATCCATCTATATTACAAAATCGAACCGGTGGTACAACGATCAAATGGGTAGGGTCCTCACGCAGAGACAATACGCGGAACAGCGTAGTCAGAATTCAACGCCAAAGTCCTTTGCAAATCCCTGGTGGAAGTAGGCATGCGAGATATCGCTCCAAGGCGCGGCGCGATCTGCGCCGACGGAGGCAGATCCCATACGCTGAGCGGGCTGCTCGTAGATTCGATCGCTCGGCGTAGTGGTCGCCAAGTGCGTATGCACTGCTTGCGATCTCACTTGAAACGAATGCTCGTTCTCCACGCGACCGACACAACGCCAACTTGCCCTCATGGTACAGCAACACGGATCGCAACCACCACTCCATTGCATTGGGTGACACGGCTTCGGTTTCGCTATCTGCGAGTCTGCGTACGCGGACGGAGATTCGCTCGTCATACACATATGACTGGCCGGTATGTGCCAAGAAGAGGAAAAAAGCGCTGTCTTCCATGACCTTCAGATGGGAATTGAACCAAGGTGTGCGTGCAACTGCTTGCCGACGCACGACAACGGTTGGCGTCATGGGAACAAACTTGCTCATGATGAACGCTCGTCGGCACGTTTCGGAGTTCAATAGGTAAAAGCCGCCCGCAAGTGACTGGTTCGCCATTTTAACCGGTGCAGATAGCCGCTCGAACTCTGCGATGAGCCGCTCGGGCGACCCGGGGTCAGCGACGTCTAGAATCTCCAGGGCCGAGAAGTACACGCTTACCGCCCGTTTTTCTTGCAGCACTGCAATGGCTCTGTCCAGGTGCGTAGGAAGCCAAAGGTCATCCGAGTCGAGAAAAGCAATGTACTCGTGTTTGCCTGCCGCTTCCAAGGCCGCGTTTCGAGCGCTTGCGGCCCCGCTATGTTCCAGCCGAACGAGGCGGACGCGCGCATCCATTGCGCAATATTCCTCCACTACCTGCGCGGTACCATCCGTGGATCCGTCATCGGCGACGAGGATTTCGAAATCGGCGAACGTTTGGTCAAGAACGGAGCGCAACGCTTCGTGCACGCAGGCGACGCGATTGTATGCCGGAATCACGACGCGGACCAATGGACTCAATCAGACTCCCTCAGCATTCCTCGGGGATTTGTGACGCATGTTCAAACTAGGCCTCACGCCGCTCAGCTGCGGGGTATGCGAAGAAGGTCATCGAGACTCATCCGGGGGAAAGCCGTGAGACTGCTGCGGTCACTGAGATTAAGCACGCGCACGCCGATGTTCTTCAGTTCATGTCCCAACTCGAGGAACATCCGATTCAGCGCCACGGCGTACGAGTTCAGATTATGCGAGTGTTCGGGATCGAAAAAATAGCCACCGCAGAAGTCAACACCGATCAGGCCAATGGGGTCTGCACCCATGAAGGCTGCTAATTCAAGCGCCAAATAGATCGAGGTTAGAGGCGCGCCAGGGTGATAAAATCCTCCCTCGTCCGCTACCCGGGGGCGTTCGGAGAGAGCGAGTGGGCATGAAACCACGTTGTCGCCGGTAATTCCGGTGTCGGCATGCGAGAAAATAAACTGTGATGTCGAGTGTTCGATGAAGCGGCGGCGATCCGCCGGGAACACGTCCAACGGATCCATGCAAATCAGGTAAGTCGGGTCAAGGGCGCGACCAATGTCATTGACGCCGATGCTGGGGCAGCACGGCAAGTCAACCAGCGAACCGAGCGACTGCCCCAGCCCGCACACCAACATGGGTTCGCCCTGATGTATTCGCTTAAAATCCCCGAAGACTCTCATGCGACCACCGCCACACCACACGAGATCATATGAGTCAACGCGTCGGAAACGTCTCTGTGAATCTCGACTTCGCTGCCCGCAAAATCTCTGGCGAGCACACTGACCATTCCGCTCACCGTACGTGGCGTCTGCAGCAGGGACCAGATTAGCGCGCCGGTGTCATCCAGACTGAGGCACCCGCCACTCTCCACGTTCATGAGGACCTGCCCACCACCCCCATCAGGAACGGATACGGCGCGCCGGTCGCGGGAGATTCGTTCGTCAGGACCGATTTTGGGCGGCACGCTGCGAAGCGAGGTCGATGCCGTGGTGCTCTCGATGCCTCGCCGCAAGACATCAAAAGCAATGCAGACGCGCTCCCTTGGCATATGCGTAGGCCACGTCCGGTGCGCAATGTAAGAAGGGAACAAGATCAAATCGCCGGTACGCGGGGTGAACATCCATCCGGGCCAAGCGGCCGTTGGGGTTCGATCTGCCAGGGGAAATGGTCCGAACTCGACTTGCCCAGCGTTCGGCGCATCGCTCGCCGAGAGATCCGGCACATCGACATAGAATACCCCGCTCAGCCACCCATCAGGGTGCACATGCCAATCCTCATGGCCATCCCCGCCTACCGCCACCACCCAGCTGGTGAGCGTTGGATGGTCCGGCTTCATCGCCGCCATTGGCTGTTCGTCAGAGGGCCAGGACAGCACGTCGATCCGCTTCTCGACATAGTCGGCGACCGCCGCCTGAATATGCCGAAAAATGCCGTCGAGCCAACCATTGCCGACCACGTTATGCAGGGCATCGATGCGCCTGCCATTTCCAACCGTCGCCTTTGCCCGCGGCAGGGACGTCCAAAGGTCTGATGCCTTCAAGCTTGCAGCAAGTTGTTCCAACCAACCAGGCTCAAGCTCAAGCGTCTTATGTTCCACCCACACAAGTTGGTGGGTAATTCGCCGCACGAATGCAACTTGCTCGGACGTGTGAGCTGCAAATGCCAAAGCCGACACCATTCTCGGCGTCCACCGTCCTTTGGCACGCAATTGCCAACATAAATCCCATAGCTCCGACCCGCAGTCCCCTGCCAACAGAATCTTGAATACGACTTGCGCTGCCGAGTCGTCCTGCGGGTCTTGCGCCAATGTCTGAGTCGCTATCGCAAAGGCCTTGGATGTTTTCTGCAGGTCGAACAAGGCGCGCGCCCACGGGCCCCTGCTGTCCGCGTATCCTGCGAAGACCGCACGCGATAGAGCCGATTCGGCAAGCCCATGATTACCCAGCGCTGAGGCTGCCAAGCCCAGATAATGCAAGCATTCCGGATCCGACACTGAATCTCCCAGCAGCGGCTCGAGCTGTGCGACCAGTTCCTCGAGCGCATCGTTGGCGAACAGGTAACGAGCCATCCTCCGAGCTGTCTCCGGATGAGACGGATCGCGTCGAAAGGCTGCGCGAATCAGTTCCCCAGCCTCCTTTCGGCCCACCTGCCTTACGTTAAGCATGGCCCTCCCCAGGCGAAACTTGAGAATGGCTCGGCACCGATGACGATGACTGTGGCCTCATGGCAGCCAGCTGCTTGAGCCAGACTTCAACGGATATCGCCCTCAAGAGCAGCGCTTCGGCACCGGTTTGGCCGACACATGCCTGGTTGATTGCCTGTCGCCAACCGTCCGCGTCGACCAGTCCTAGCGCGGCCATGGCGGGTGAGTCACAAAGATAGTCCTGCCACGGCTTGGAGCGGCGCAGTCCCTCGACGAAACTGCGCGTGCCCGTACCAAATCCGATCCGCGTTCGAATGTCGTCGTCGATCAGCCCCTTCAGCGCTCTCCTCTGCAAATATCGATCACACAACGGCAAGTGCTTTTGAGACCAAGGGATAGCCCAAAGGAACTCGAACAGGGGACGATGGAATAGTGGATAGCGGCAGGTGTATGTACCCGCCGAAGCGTTCTCGTTTTCCGCACATTGCCATAGATCATCCAAGATGGCCTGCTGTCCCGGGGTCTTGCAATGCGGCGACGCTGCCTTGGGTTGGCGCGGAAGAGAGCGACGAATCAGCCGTCTGCCGAAAAGCAACCAGGGGGGATGGAGATGGTAATGCGGAGGACGCACGCTGCGGCGCAGGACATGACGGAGCGCCGGCAACAAGAGACCGTGGGTGATCCAGTAGGCTGGCGGACGACTGGGCCTTGACTCGCGCGCCCACTGGCGCAAGGTATCGAATACGCCAGTCACCTGCCCACTGAACAGGGGGTCAGCCAAATGAGAGGGCGTGGGACCCATTTGCGCACCCATGAAGCTGTCGCCGCCCTCACCCGTGAGCTGGATGTCCTTTCCAATCAAACCGCCAAGCACTGTATTCACGCGTTGGTGGATGACTCCGGTGTCCGGGGCGCCACAAAACTGCTGCGGTATGTCGCCAAAGGGCAGAACATCTGCGGCGTCGACTGGCTGCCAGACCAGCCCCCGCCGCTCAACAATTCGCTTGATCCACCGAGACTCGTCTGTATCAGGCCATTGAGGGAAGATGATCGAGAACGCTTTCAGGCCGGGACAATATTCCAGAGCCGGTGGCAAGAGGGTATTGGAGTCCAGCCCACCGGAAAGTCCCAACCAGGCTCCTCGAGCACCGCAAAGCGCGCCTTCGACGGATTCACGCACCAGCTCGAGGAAATGCTCTACATACTGTTCAGCGCGGCCATAAACGATCGGCGCCGTGCGCCGCGGATCCCAGTCCGTGTTGCGAGACACGGACCCGCTTCGTATCCATAGGCTCGTGCCAGTCTCGAGCCGATTGATCGAGGCGTAGACCGTGGCCTCGGAGGCAGCACCACTGCCAAGAATGTAGCGCCGAATTTCGGTCAGATTAAGCGAATTGCGCGCCTCATGATCGACGAGTTCACGCACTCGAGTGGCAAATCGCAATCGGCCATCTTTGAGACTCCAGTAGAGCGGGACCACACCCAGGGCATCGTGGGCGAGCAGTACCTCTCCCGTCTCGTAATCGGCAATCACGAGGGCAAATTGACCCTCCAAGTGCGCGCAAATCTCTCGACGCCAAAGCTCGAAGCACTTAGCAATCACATCGTTGAGGCAAAGATCGACGTCACCGGTGAGGCCCGCCTGCCGGCACAGTGCGGCCAGGTTCGAAAAGTATCCTAGGAAGAAGATTTCGATACCAGACGTCGTTGATCTCGGCCGTGCAGGACGCAGATCTACGCTACCGCAAAAATGCGTGTTGCCATTGTTCACCGGCTCGTCGCAACGAGCGTGGCGAGAGGCACAAAACCGCGTGGCCGTGGGGCGAGGACACCTTCGCCCGCCACTTCGACCCAAGCATGCGCGATGAACGGAACACGGCGGACGCCGATCACATGCACGGCTGGAACACCTCGCCAGCGCAGGTAATGGAACAAGGCAAGCGAGCGCATTAAACAGTCATTGGGAGCGCGACTGAAAAAGACGAAATTTTCAGCGAGCAGAAAAGGTCGAACGATCGATTCCAGGGACGTTGAAAGAGTCGACGGGCTCGCCGCTGACACTCCGCTACGCCTCCCATAGGTCTTGCCAAAGCCCAGACACTTCAGCGACAGGGCAGTCGTCGTCAACGCAGCAATAGCAAGCACCCAGGCGGGCAAGCGGCGATACATCTTTGCAAGCCAAGGCCAGCCACTGTTGTGTTGGGGCCCGTCGGGTTGCGGCCCTTCAGATTCCCAAGGACGCAACAACCCCTTACGCACGCAATCGGCGCGAAATTCCTCCATTGAACGCAGGATGTCGTCGGCGGTGACGCTGTATTCCTCGCTCCATCGTCGAACGCGACTCTTTGAGTCACCCGCACCGGTAAGACACGCCCACATACCGGTGCCAAGCTCATTCAGCACGCTATATCGCTCGCTGCAAAGATCCAAGATGACAGCGCAACCGTCAATTTCACGAAAGCGAATGGCATCGGCGACGAGACAGCGACCAATGGTCACGGAGGCATCTGCGTCCTATTCGCCTTCGGGCAAAATTGCTTTTGCATCTTCTGCAGTTTCGATCGACATGGCCCTATAGCGGTACTTACTCGTTGCTTGATCACCCAAATTCCCGGTGCCTGCCGTGGTATGCGAATCAACGGAACCGATATCCACGATCTTCGGGCTGGACCATACGTTTTTCTTGGCGGTGTCGTCGTTCATGGACATTCTCCGTTATTGTTCGTTGGGAAAACCGCGTGTCAGGCAAGAATCGACTAGCTTTCTCTCCCGCACCTAATTGAACCATAGATGAAGACTGTTCGCGCCGCAACCAGAAATCGCACCGCACTTGATTTTGGGCCGGCGCGTTGTGAAGGGCAAACTTAAAATTGGCAGCATGAAGCGGGGAACGTGCAATGCAACAAGACATGCTGGGCTGGTTCTCTCCTGCGGATTCGAGCGTCGCACTGCGCCTTAACCTTCCTGAATCGACGAGACGGCTCAGCACCTTGGCGGAATGCTATAGTGAAAGCGACGATTCGGTCATTGAACGCTCAGCTTTGCACTCCTCGCCGACCCAATGGACACGCGTCACGCCTCCCACTCCGCGCTTTGCGCAATCCATTTCACGCCGTGGACACAACTCAGCGGAGCGCAACGAAGCCTGCTTGCGCTGGTGCGCGAGCAGTCAAGGCATCAGGCAACCGCCGTTCTCGTCGAGAGCGAAGGTCCGTTGGCACAACACGCCCGAGAACTGGGCGCAATCGTCGGCGTGCTGGGGTGTGACAGTCTCGACCCGGACGAGACTCGGGCCGATCAATCGAACACCGACCTTATCGAACGGCTCGTCGCCCGCGTCGGCGCAGGCATCCTGCATTGCCACTCGGCTTACGGGATGCGCTGGATGTGGCCGATCGCATCTCAACTCGACATGACACTTGTCTGCCATCAGAGGGACAATTATTCGCCTAACTTTTTCCATCGGGATCTGGAGCGTGCGGATGGCATCATTGCCATTTCTCAGGCGGTCCTCGTCACGCTACCGCCAAATCTTCGCATGAAGGCGTCGGTAATCTACAACGCAACGCAAGCCTTCGATAACCGCACATCGAACCCAAGACCACAGATTGGCATGGCCGCCCGAAGTATTCCGGGAAAGGGAATGCACCTTTTTTTGGATGCCGTTCTGCCGCTTCTGAATCACTACGATTTCGAGGTATCGGTCTGGGGACTGTGGAGTAGCGAGGATCCAGCCGTATCCGAAAACGTCATTCAACGTGTGAATCAACTGACGGCAACGCAGAAGAGTCGGGTTCATCTTCAGGGGTTTCGGGAGGATATCGATGAGTTCTATAGGCACATGGATGTGGTCGTGGTGCCGAGTACCGATCCGGAGCCTTTCGGACGGGTGGCGATTGAAGCCATGGCGTGGGGTTGTGTGACGATCGTGGCGGGACACGGAGGCTTATTGGAAACTGTGCAAGATGACATGTCGGGAATGGTGTTTATTCCCGGCTGTAGCGACTCCTTGAGATCAAAAATTGAAACCGCTTTGAGTGACTCGCAGTTGTGTTCCACCATGCGCGTTCGTGGAAAGGAACGGGCGCGCACCTGTTTTTCGTTGCGCGGGCACTACGATGCGGTGCAATCTTTTTATGA
>JALYHU010000055.1 GCA_030776345.1 Pseudomonadota bacterium
ACCGGGCGCTCGACCTCTTTGCGTTCGACGATCCGCACGTCATCGGCGGGCTCGGCTTGATCGGATCCAAAGCCGGTTACGATGCGGTCCATGGTTGCGACGCGTTGGTGATGATCGGCAGCGACTATCCGTACACGGAATTTCTGCCTCAAAAAGCAAAAGTCGTGCAAATAGACGAGCGGGCCCATGTGATCGGCCGACGCTTGCCCGTGCAGCAGGCGGTGGTGGGGTCGACTCGTCCCAGCATCGCCGGCCTGCTTGCGCGACTGCAGTCCAGAAGCGATGACGGCTTCCTGCGGTCGGCCCGCAAGGAGTGGACCTCCTGGACCAACATGCTCGAACGAAAAGCAGATCCCGCGCGCAGCAAGGATCGCATTCATCCGCAAGCGCTCGCCCGCGCCGTGAGTGACCTGGCGGCCGAGGATGCCGCGTTTTGCGTCGACACCGGTGAGGTCACGCTGTGGACCGCGAACTGGCTTCGCCCGCGGGGCGCTCAGCGCATCACAGGCTCATTCAACAACGCCGCGGTCGGCGTGGCGCTGGGCATGGCGAACGGGATACAAGCCCTCGACAAGAATCGGCAGGTCATCGTCATGTGCGGCGACGGGGGGTTCGGCATGCTCATGCAGGAGTTCGCGACCTCCGCACAGCATGGCTTGGCGGTGAAGGTGTTCGTGTTCAACAACGCGGGGTGGGGGCTGGTCCATCTGGAAATGGAAGAGGCCGGCCTGCCGGTGTTCAGCAAGGGCGCCACGCTCAAGAATCCTGATTTCGCCCTCTATGCGCAAGCCTGCGGTGCTCGTGGCTTTCGCGTGACCCAGCCGCAGCTGCTGCGCGATACCGTCGCCCAGGCGCTTGCGACGCCCGGGCCGGTGATCGTCGACGTGGCGGTCGATCCTGCCGAAATTCCCGCCATGCCGCACATCCATCTGGACGACGTATGGAAGTTCGGCATCGGGAAAATGCGTGAACTGGTGAGCAGTTAGCCGCCCAGCTTGGGGGCGGCGCCTGGTGAAATCCCGACCCCCAGGCGGCGCCCCGGGCGGGAAAACCTCGTTTTCGGGTGGGCGGAACAGGGAATTGCGATTTCCGGTGGGCGCACGGGCGCGTCGAAACCGGATCTTGATCCTTCACATTGCCCCTGATTTCATTGTAAATTGTTGATGCATCCCCAGTGTATACACCGGTAACAGTTTGAACAGGGCGCACTGCCCCAAGAGAAGAGTGTTCTATGAACCCAGTCCAACCGGAAGCAACTCCGCGCAATTGGATTACGACCACGATGTTCGCATTGACCTTCGGCACGGCGGTAACCGCGGTGCCCTGGTACGGATTGGCTCACGGCTATCAGACGGCTGCCTGGATCTGGTTCGTCCTGCTGCTCGGCGCCAATGGCATGGCAATCACATGCGGATACCACCGCCTGTTCGCGCACGCGACGTACGAGGCGCATCCGGTGCTGAAAGTGGCTTATTTGCTGTTTGGCGCCATGGCGTTGCAGAACAGCGCCTTGATTTGGGCCGCCGGCCATCGCGTGCACCATCGCCACATCGACGACAACGATCTCGATCCGTACAGCGCTCGGCGTGGTTTCTGGTTCTCGCACATCGGCTGGATGCTGCGCCACTATCCCAGCGGCGAGCCGGATTACCGCGCCGTGCGCGATCTGGAGCGCGATCCGTTGCTGCGGTTCCAACACCGCTACTATGTTCCGTTGACCGTGGCCATGAACGTGGGCCTGCCGTTGCTGCTGGGGTGGGCCGCCGGGGACATGGTGGGCATGTTTTTGCTCGCCGGCGTACTGCGGCTGGTGATAAGCCACCATGTGACATTTCTCATCAATTCGCTCGCGCACATCTGGGGTTCGCAGCCCTATACCGAGGACAATACGGCACGCGACAATCCCGTCGTGGCACTGCTCACTTACGGCGAGGGTTACCACAACTTTCACCACATGTTCGCGCACGACTACCGCAACGGCGTGAAAGCATGGCAGTGGGATCCTTCGAAGTGGTTCATTGCTGCCATGAGCTGGTTGGGGTTGGCCAAGAATTTAAAACGTGTGCCCTGGTTCAAGATCCAACGCGCGCTGCTCGATGCTCAATTCCGCCGGGCAGAACGGCAGCTGTCGAGCCACACCGGCCGGGTGCAGATCGAGCAGCTCAAGCGGCGGGTCGCCGAGGAATACGAGGTTTTCAGCAACGCCGTCGCCGCCTGGACGCATCTTCGCGAACAGTGGCTGGTGGACGCGAAACGAGCCATGCATGAACGCTGGGAGCGCTCGGTGCTGCAATCGAGACTGCAGGAACTGGAACGGGATCTGAAGACCCAGTACCAACGGATGCGCGTGCTGGGTGCGCAGATCGCATGCACCGTGGCCTAGACGAGAACAAGTAAAAAAAAAGGAGCATCTATGCCGACCGGCCCCGAACCCCGCAGCATCGTCGATTCGGGCGAAGCAACGAAGGGCGCCCGTCGTCACGATCTCCGCTCGCTCGAAGCACGGCTGCTGCGCCGCTTGCTGACCGGTTTCGGAGACCCGCCGATCGAGTTCGAACTTGCGTGGACCGGCGAGCGAGTGGTGCCCGATGCCCGTCAAGTGGCGGAAAGAGTCCGCATCGCGGATCGCAGCACCTTGCGCGGGTTGTTGCGCGACGCACAGCTGCGCTTCGGCGATGCTTACAGCACCGGCCAGATCGAAGTCGAGGGCGATCTGGCACGGTTCATGGGGACGGTGTTCCGCGCTCTGGGGCGTGCGGACACCCAGGACTCGATCGCCAACCGCGTCACGGGCTGGCTGCACCGGCCACGGCGCAACACCCTCGCCGGATCGCGCGACAACATTCACCGGCACTACGATCTGGGCAACGATTTCTATTCGTTGTGGCTGGGCGAAACCATGGCCTATACGTGCGCCTACTACCCGACCGCCGAGACGACTCTGGATGAGGCGCAGCTGGCCAAGATGGAGCACGTGTGCCGCAAGCTGCGTCTGCGCGCAGGCGACTCGGTGGTGGAGGCGGGCTGCGGCTGGGGCGGTCTGGCACTGTATATGGCGCAACGCTATGGAGCGAAGGTGCGTGCCTTCAACATTTCCAAGGAACAAGTGGAGTTCGCGCGGCGGCGCGCGCGTGAACGAGGTATGGATCACCTGATCGAATTCGTCGAAGACGATTATCGAAATATCCACGGCACCTATGATGCCTTCGTGTCGGTGGGCATGCTCGAACACGTCGGTACCGAGCATTACGCCGAACTGGGCCGCGTGGTGAGCCGCTCGCTCTCCGGGGCCGGCCGGGGTTTGATTCATTCGATCGGACGCAACCGCCCGGGACCGCTGCATCCATGGATCGAAAGGCGGATTTTTCCCGGCGCCTACCCGCCATCGCTCGGCGAAATGATGCAGATATTCGAACCGTCGAATCTATCGGTGCTCGATGTTGAGAACTTGCGGCTGCATTACGTCAGAACGCTGCGGCACTGGCTCGAGCGCTACGAGGGTGCGCTCGACAAGGTGCGCTCGATGTTTTCCGACGAGGCGTTCGTGCGCACGTGGCGGCTGTATCTCTCGGGCTCGATTGCCGCATTCGAAACGGGTGTGCTGCAGTTGTTTCAGGTGCTGTTCACCAAGCAGGACAACAATGCCATCCCGCTCACGCGCGAGTACATGTACTCGAAGTAGGCAGCGCGCCGATGCGTAGCGTGGAGGCCATCGTCGTCGGCGGCGGCCCCGCGGGCTCGGCGGCCGCGCAGTGCTTGCGAGCGGCCGGACGCGATGTGCTCGTGCTCGACAAAGAGCGTTTCCCGCGGCTGAAGTTGTGCGCCGGCTGGATCACGCCCGACGTGGTGCGCGATCTGCGCCTGGAAATCGCCGACTACCCGCATGGTTTCCTGAGCTTCCGCCGCCTGCACTGGCACCTGCGCGGTTTGCGGTTGCCGGTACCGTGCGTGCAGCACTCCATTCGCCGCGTCGAATTCGATGCGTGGCTGCTCGAGCGCTCCGGCGCCGAGGTGGTTCACCATGGCGTCAGGGACATCGTCCGGGACGGCGAATATTTCTTGATCGACGGCGAGTTCCGCTGCCGCTACCTGATCGGTGCCGGCGGAACGTCTTGCCCCGTGCGCCGGACCCTGTTCGACGCAGTCCTGCCGCGCGCCCGCGCCCTGCAAACGGTCACCTTGGAGCTGGAGTTCCCCTACGAGTGGCGCGACCCGGATTGCCATCTATGGTTCTTCGATCATGGCCTGCCCGGATATAGCTGGTATGTTCCCAAGGCTCACGGCTGGCTCAATGTAGGGGTCGGCGCCATGGCCGTGCGCTTGAAACAGCGCGGCGAGAACGTCCGGCAGCACTGGCAGAATCTGGCATCGAAGCTGCTGCGGCAATTTGGGATTCCCATGCCGGACGATCCGACAGGCTACAGCTACTATGTACGCGGCCCGCTCGAACCGGCGCGCCTCGGCAATGCGTTCATCACCGGCGATGCCGCGGGTCTTGCCACCCGCGATCTGTGCGAGGGAATCGGACCCGCGATCCGCAGCGGCCAGCGTGCCGCGCAGTCCCTGTTGAGCGGCGCACCGTATCGTCTCGACGGCGTCACCGGCGCGAGCCTCGGCGGGGGCCTCGTGAGTCGTGGGATGGACTGGGCCTTCACGCGAGGCCATTGACAGCGGGCCGCGCGTGGGCGGACGTACCCTCCAAAGATGGAAAATTATTTGCGCCCGAACGATTTGGATTGCCGTGGCGACCCTACGGTTTGCTAAAGTTGGCTGGATGACGCGCGGGTGAAGTTTGAAACAAATCAAACAATGTCATTAGTTTGATAGACTTATAAGTTATATCTCTATATCGCTTTAACTATAGCGTGGCGGCGCAATGAAAAAGGCACCGTGAAATACGCACCTGGATCACGACACGGCTGGCGGGGGACGGCCAAACTGCGTAGCTGAGAACTGTAACTGAAAAAAAATCGCGGCGTTGACCGTCAATGAACACACACACGTCTCCATCCCGGCAGCCCTCCGCAATGCACGTGAATCAAATCACGGCAATCAAGGTGTTGGCGCTTGGCGCGGTGGGCCTGCTGTTATACGTGGCGCACGCTGCGTTCATTCCTATCGCGCTCGCGCTGCTGTTCGCGTTGATATTGTCCGGACCCGTCGAGGCGCTTCACAAGTTCCGAGTGCCCAGGAGTTTGAGCGCTGCCCTGATACTGATCGTGGTCCTTGCTGCGATGGGCGGAGTCGTGGATCTCATGTGGGCGCCCGCACAGCAGTGGTTCAAATCGGCCCCCCAGACCGTGCGGATCATCAAGCGCAAGCTGGTTCCGGCCGCCAAGTTTGTCGGCCACATCGAGGCGTTGCGCGAGACCGCGAGCGTCATCGGTGCCAGCACGCCCGCCCCGGCGGCAGTCGCCGCGGACAAAGAGAATTCACCCACCTTGATCTTGGACGCAACGCGAGAAGCGGTGGTGAGTACGCTGACCTTCATCATCATCACCTTGTTCTTGTTGGCAGGCGGCCCCCCGATGCTGGCGCGAATGACATCGGCTTTCGTGGACGACTTGAACGCGGCCCATGTGCTCGACATCATCGAAAAGGTGCGCCGCGAAGTTGGGCGTTTCTATGTGACGACGGCGCTCATCAACGTGGGGCTGGGATGCGCAACCGCCGGAGCGATGATGCTGTGTGGCATGCCGACGCCCTATCTCTGGGGCATTCTCGCGGCAGTCTTCAACTTCATACCGTATGCCGGCTCTGCGATGACTCTGATCGTTCTGACCATCGTAGCGTTCGTCACATTCGATTCCATCGGACAAGCATTGTTGGTGCCGGGCAGCTACCTCGCTCTGGCGGTGCTCGAAGGTCAGCTCATTCAGCCGCTCTTCGTCGGCCGCCGGCTCGACGTCAACCCGCTGTTGATCTTTTTGGCGCTGTGGTTCGGCGGACTATTTTGGGGAATCCCGGGCGTCATCTTGGCGACGCCTGCGCTGGTCGCACTCAAAGTGGTTGCGGAGAACGCCATCAGCGGCAAAGCCGTCCTCGAATTCCTGGGACCGAATGATCAAAGACCCGAGAGCAATCGGGGGCTCGGTCGCTTGTTTCGGCCGGTCCGGGAATGATCGGACGGACGCCGCGGCCAGCATTGTCTCAATGCGCGCCGGGCTCAGGGCTGTCGAGCGGCTTGGCCGCGTCGAGCAGGCCCGCACAGTCCGCATCTTTCGCCAAGCCGGGATCGACGAACGGAAGGAGCGACGCCAGCGGTGACAACAGGACGCCCAGCGCGACTGCCGCCGCGGTTTGAGCTATGGCGTTTCCGGCCTGAACTGCCACCGAGGGGTGCAGCAGCGTGCCCCGTACCAGCACGGGCGAACGCAGACGCCCGAGGCGCAAGCCTTTGGGATGGCCGCGCAGTCGCAGATCCAGGGTCTCCGCACCGAGATGGATCGTGCCATCCCCGACGATGAGCATGGGATCGGTATCGACTATCAGGCTCCGCACAGCGAGTGTGCCGTCGTTGGCTTGAAAACTCGCAACGCCGCAGCGCACGGCGGTGGCCTGTGCATTCTTGCCGAGCAGCATCTCCACCCCTCGAAGATCGATGCCGGTGATCTCCGCCAGCGACTTTCGCAGGTTGCCCCGCGAAAGTACTGCGGTCACCGTGCCGCTGGCGCTCGCGGCGACTTGATGAACCGAACTGCCGCGTCCTTTGACGACCACTCGCGCGTCCAACAGGCCATCCGCGGGCGGCTGAACGGAGTCGCGGAAGAAATGCCCTAGTTGCAGATCGGTGATCTTGAGATCCAGCTCCGCCGCCGGAGTGTCCGTCGACGCGTCCAGCCTCAGCCGCGCAACGAGCGCGCCTGCGAGCACGCCGGCGGACAGCGGCGCGACCGTGACCACACCCCGCTCGATGACGATCGCGGCCGCGACTCCCTGCAGCGGCACGCTGCCCACTCGTAGGTTGCGAGCATGAAAATTCACCGCCGCATCGCCGCTGCGGGTCGCGCTGGGACTCAGCATCGCGTTCGACAGCAATAGCGGCATATCCGTGGCGGCGTCGCGGCCCGCTGCGTGCGCGCCCAGGTCAGCGGTACGCAGCATCTGCGAACTCAGCTCGGCATCCAGTTTCGGGCGCCCACTCGCTGTCTCGATAGACACGGTGCCGCGCATGTCGCTCTGGCCGGATGTCGCGACCAGGTCGCTCCAGTTGGTGCGGGATCCGCGACGCTGCATCTTTCCCGAGACGCGGTAACTTCCTGTCTCGATCAACGTCACACCGGTCAGAAAATAGAGATCCTTCAAGTCTGCGCCGTCCGCATCGAAGGACGCATCGACCCTATCGAAGTCGAACGGCCGTGGCAGAACGCCGCTGCCGGCGAGGTGCGAGCCGCTCGAGCGCTCGGTGAAAACGAACCGGTAGGGTGTTTCGTGGCTGGCGGCCGCGAGCGGATCGCCGTCGACGCGGAAGACTGCGTTTCTGCCATTCAGCTGGCCCGCCCCCTCGATGCGAAATGGCCGCGCTTCGCCCGATTCCGGCCTATCCGCCGCCGAGACCGTACCATCGAATTGCAGGTGGCGACGCGCGTCCGAGAGTTCGACGTGCGCTGCGGGCATCGACAAGCTTCGTATCAGGGGTAAGGTTCCGCTGCTCCCGGCGCTGGGGTCGGCCAACTGCCAGTTGGCGCGGCCCGCCGAATCGCGCAGCAAATGCAGCGTAGCCTCGTCCATCTCGAGTCTTGCGACGTTCAGCGTGCGACCGAGACGGGGTGTTTCGAGCACCAGCGTGAGCTTTCCAATCTCCGCCGTGGAACCCGGAGTCGTCCAGCGAGGGTTGCCGATCACGACGCGTTCGGCGATCAGTCGCGGGTGGAAGGAGAGAACGTGCGCCTCGAAAGAGCCTCCCACTTTGATTTCTCGTCCCGCATGCGAGGCGATGTACCGGATGATAGGGCCGCGGAAGTGACCCGTTTCCACGGCAACGGCGAGAGTCGCGACGACCGCAATCGATGCGGCCAGCGTACCTAGGGTCCATGTCAGGCCGCGGCGAATAACCGGTGAACTTTCGAGGCCCATGATGGACGTGGCGGCTATTCCGATAGGTGCTGGTTCGAGGGCGGCGCGCGGGGTTGGCTAGCAGTCTACGGCAACGCAACAGGTCACCTCAAGGTTGGGGCTTCGGTTGCATGGATCGCCATCCATTGTGATTGTCGCGCCATTCAAGGAAGATAGGGCGTATTCCAAGGACGAGCAGGGCCAGACAGGGAGTGTGAGTTGATTGTCATATTCGTACCGCACCGAATGCCGGTGGCCGTGTTTGAAACGACGGAGGCAGCGATCGGGTCGATGGCCACGGACTCGAGCGCCGGCGCCACGCACTCGGGTTCGATTCCACCGGGATTGCTGCCCGATGATTTCGCGACGTGCTGGGCCGTTTTGACCAAAGACCTGCAATTCGCCGATTATTTCGCCACCGTCGAGGCAGCCCTTGACTACTTCGACGGCCCCAAGAACGGATTGACCATGCAGCAGCACGCGGCCATCGTCAGCGGGTTGCGGAGGATCGAGGCGAAGCGAGTCAGCGATTTTTGACGCATCGAATCTGCCATCCTCCCCACGAGAACCCCCGAGCCGACGGACGCAATCGGGGAAGTGTGCGGTATCATAGGTCCACATGAATGATTGGGAGTCGCGATGATGGTCCGACGTATGCGCAAGCCGCATTTCTCCACTGGGCGGTAGCCGGCCGATGCCAAACACCGCGCATCCCCTGATCGAGGAGTTGGCCGGCCGCATCGGAGATCTAGGCGTCGAGGTCGCGGACATCGCCGGAAATCTCGACGAAGTCACCAGCCGTGCTGGAGGACAAGCGACGCAATTCAAACAGCTTCTGCAGCAAGCCGAGACCATGGTCGTCGGCAATCGCGAGATCGACCGTGCCGCCCGCAAGACGCAAGGCACCGCCACGACCACCGGATCGGAAATCGCCGAGTCGCGAGTGCTCATCGGCAGCGCCGTGCAGCACATTGCACAACTGACGGCGGCAGTCGGCCACATCGAGGAGCGGCTCGGCTCTTTCAGCACGCTGCTCAAGCAGGTCGGCGAAGTCGCCGCGACCATCGAGACCATCGCCAAACATACGCGGCTGCTCGCACTCAATGCGGCAGTCGAGGCGGCACGGGCCGGCGAGGCGGGACGCGGCTTCGCAGTGGTTGCCACCGAGGTCAAGAATCTTGCCGAGGGGACCCGCAAGGCAACCGATGAAATCGGCATCATCGTTCGCAGTCTCGGCGAGCAGATCGGCGGCTTGATCAGCGAGAGCAATGACGCCGCGCATCACGCAGGGCAGGCGAACAAAGGGGCTCAGAGCGTACAGGGTGTCATCACCCGCGCAGACGAAGCGTTCACCATTGTCGGCAGGGAAATCGACGCCATAGCCGGCTCGGCTGCGGAGAATCTGCGCCAGTGCGACACGACGATCTCGCAGCTGGCCGATCTCGCCGACGGGGTGGATCTTTCCGCGGTCAATCTCGAGCGGGCCGACCAACGGACCGAAGCTTTGCTGGCGCTCAGCGAGACACTGATAGAACTCATCGCCGAAAGCGGCGTCGAAACGGCGGATACTCCGCTCATCCATGTCGTGATCGAGACGGCGCAGCGCATCAGCGCCGAATTTTCCGCGGCGATCAAGAGCGGCAAGATCACGTCGAAGCAACTTTTCGACGAGCGTTATCGGGAAATTCCCGGCACGGATCCCAAGCAATATCTCACCGATTACGTCGAGTTCACCGACCGGGTGCTGCCGCCCATCCAGGATCCATTGCAGAAAATCGATCCGCGTATCGTATTCTGTGTCGCCTGGGCCAAAGGCGGCTACCTGCCGACTCACAATCCAAACTATCGGCATCCCCAAGGCTCGGACCCGAAATGGAACGCGATCAATTGCCGCAATCGGCGGCTGTTCGACGATCGTGCGGTTCGCAAGGTCGCCCAGAACCGCAAGCCCTTCCTGCTGCAGACGTATAGGCGCGACATGGGCGGCGGGAATTTCGTGATGATGAAGGATCTGTCCTCGCCCATCGTCGTCGATGGACGGCACTGGGGCGCCTTCCGCATGGGCTTCCGCCAAAAATAG
>JALYHU010000056.1 GCA_030776345.1 Pseudomonadota bacterium
TCAAGGTGTCGAGTCGTATGCGGGCAAGCGCATCGGCGGCCTGTTCGGGACGTCGCAGCAGGGGTTTGCGGATGGGTTCGGCTTTCGTATCTTCGACCTCCTGGGCGGCCTGCCAGAAAAATAGATATGGGCTGATCGTAGTGCCGAAGATAGCGGCGACCATCAACCAAAATTCCCTATCGAGGGTCAGGCGCGGCCGCACCAACCCGAGAAAAAACGGACGCCAGGCCACATGCACCACGCAAAGCACGGCAAAGTAAGCGAATAGGGACAGGGTCAGCCACTTCAACACGCTCACATAGCGTTTATGGTGCATGAATATCTGCCCGCCGGCACAGACGAGCGCGAACATGCACAACAAAACCCAAGCCGGTATGGCGGGAACCAGTAACCGAGCGGACTCCGCCATGGCCCCCAAGTCGGCGCCGATGTTGCACACATTCGCGAACGTGAGTGTCGCCACCACTGCGTATAACAACCAAGAGGGATAATGTTTTCTGGCGTTTCCGGCAAGGCCCGATCCGGTCGTCCGGCCGATGCGCGCGCTGATGGATTGAATCACCACCATCAGCGGGTAAGAGAGGAGCAGGGTCCAGCCTAGTTGGAACCCAAATCTGGCGCCGGCCTGGCTATAGGTGGCGATGCCACTCGGATCATCGTCCGCAGCACCCGTGACGAGTCCAGGCCCTAGAATACTCCAGAGGCGCGGTTTACTCGGTTCCACTACATCGCTGCTATTTCGCGCACGCACAGCCATGCTCGCCCGGTCGCAACGGTCAATCACCGCACCGTGACGAGGGAATCGACATCGACACGTCCGTGCTGACTCTGAAATGAGAGCGGCGGTTCCGCACCCGTTTGCAGCACGCCTCGAATCTGGTGCTCAGCGGTATCGAAGGTTGTCCGCTTCCCGGCGCGGTCGATGATTAAACGGCGCCTATCGGGAAAGTACGCGTAACGAACTTCGCCTGCGGAGCCACTCGAGGCCGGGGTACCCCACTCCTCCGGCCACCAGGGAGTGGTCTTCAGCGGCTCGAGCGGTCGCATCGGCTTCATCGGTTCCATCGCGGTTAGAATACGGGGGTTGGACTCGAGCTTCCATGAGACTACGACACTGCGAGGTGTCAGCTTTGACCGACAAGGGAGCCGATGGAACAAAACTCACTGAGTGAAATAGCGGCGGTCCAACAGCGCACCGGTTTTCGCGTAGCGCTCTTCCAACTCAGCATGGGTCGATTCCAAAAACTTCCTCAGGCCGGGATCGGTTTCGAGCTTTATCATGACCCCGGTAAGATGACGTTGTTCATTGAGCGTGTCGTAAAACATGAGCAGGGCCTCGCGCTCGAATTTGACGCCGGTCTTGCCTACCAGCGGAGCGAGGTCCTTGGCTAGGTCTGCGCCGATGGCTTTGCGCTCCTCGGCCTCGATCTCGGACATCGCTGCCACGTCGAGGCGCATGGCGGGATATCTCTTGGATAGCCTCTGCATGGTATCGGACAGCTGTTGATAATAGTCGATCAGCTCATTGGTGATCCGTCCCATTTCTTCAGGTTTGTCTTTGAACATGAGGAGCCACTTCAATTTAGGAATTCCATCGGCCTCTTGGTAGAGCAGGCTGTAGCCGATCGACAGCTGCGCGCGGCCCGCCTTCTTGTCGGGGTTGGGCTTTGACGTATCGCTCAGAAAGCTACAACCTGCGAAAGTGATCGATATAGCGATCGCGACAACGACGCGCCGCACTCCGGAAGCGATGTCCGGTGACGTTCTTGATTTGCTAGTTCGTGTCTTCATCATGATTTCACCGTTTTACCGATTTCATCTATGAACGGCGAGGGCTCACCTCGGGAGTACGGAGGGGAGGGTACCCTCAAGCACGTTGATCGCTGCTCAACAGTCCGCTGGAAATCAATCGGGCGGCGCGGATGAGGTGCTCGATCGAGTCTTGCATGGATCGGGAGGGGGAAGTGGAGTTGAGAAATGGCACGGTTAGCGCGGCCGCGGCAATGTCATCGCGGAGTATGGGCGCCGAAATGTCAGTGACGCTGACTACGAAATCGCTCTTTTGTTGCCCGAAGCCTTTCTTGCGAATGCGGTCTGCCTTTGCCCTGAAGGTGGCCAGTTCCTCCTCATCCGGCCGGGGGCGCAGGCATTCTTCCCAGCGTCTGCGAATGACCTCGGGCTGAAATGCAAACAGAATCGCGCCGGATAGGGCGTTCGTCAACGGTCGTCGCCAACCTATTCGAACGGAGTACCCGATCAGTTCGCTGGACTCCATGCGTGCAACGACCACGATCTGCCCTAAGGAATGAAACGCCAGATGACACGATTGACCGATATCGAGCGAAAGCTGACGCATGTGGGGCAGCGCGATCTCCACCAGCGTCTTCACGGCGGGCTGATCCATCCCGAGTGCAAACAACTTGCCGGATAGTCGGTAGGCACCGGTTCCCGGCGACTGCTCGACGAATCCGCGCCTGTGCAGCACTTGAATCATCCTGAACAGCTCGCCGGTGGAACGGTTCAGTCTCTGCGCGATCTCCGAGACGGTCAGCGGTTGCGCCTCCGCCACCAGCAACTCGAGGATGTCCAAACCTTTTTCGAGCGCAGGAGCTCGGTAGCGGGTGAGGTCGCTGCCAAGGACCGCGGGACTCGATTCTGCATCGTTCATATTCAAATCTTGCACTAGTTGCCGTAGAAAGGTAAGCGCAAGGCGTGGCCGCGCTTACGCGGCAGCAACCACCACCTGACTCTGCTCACCCAATCCCGCAATGCCCAGGGTAATTCGGTCGCCGACCTTGAGATATTTCGGAGGCTTTTGGCCGAGCCCCACGCCCGGCGGCGTACCGGTGCTGACGACATCGCCCGGCTGAAGGCTCATGAAGTGACTGAGGTAGGAGACGAGGAATGACGGTTTGAAAATCATCGTTCGCGTGGACCCGGACTGAAAGCGCCGGCCATTGACGTCCAACCACATGGCGAGATCGCCGCTGTCGGCCACCTCGTCCGCCGTCACGAGCCAGGGTCCAATGGGTCCAAAACTATCGCAGCCTTTTCCCTTGTCCCATTGTCCACCCCGCTCGAGCTGAAACGCGCGTTCCGTGACGTCGTTGCACACGCAATAGCCCGCGATGGACGCCTGCGCGGTCTGTTCATCGGCATAGCGGCACTCCGATCCAATCACCAAGGCCAACTCGACTTCCCAGTCCAGCTTCGTCGATCCGCGAGGCTGGATGATGGGATCGTTCGGTCCCGATACGGCACTGGTCGCCTTGAGGAACACGACCGGTTCGTCGGGCACCGCCGCCCCGGTTTCGGCAGCGTGATCGCGATAATTCAAGCCGATACAGATGAATTTGCCCGGGCGCGCGACGCAGGACCCGAGGCGCTCGACTCCTTCGGCGAGCGGCAGGGATTCCAAATCCACGTCACGCAGGCGGGCGAGTTCTCGTGGGGAAATGGCCGCGCCGTCGATATCCCGAACCAGCGCGCTCAGGTCGCGAATCCTGCCTCCCCGATCGAGAATGCCTGGACGCTCGCGGCCCACCGGGCCATATCGTAGAATTTTCATCGGCAAAGACTCCTTGGATCAATTCGACCAACCACCGTCGATGACGTGGCATTGGCCGGTTACGAAGGCTGATTCGTCCGAGGCGAGGTACAGGGCCAGCGAGGCAATCTCAGCGGCTTGTCCGAGACGACCCATGGGCTGCCGGGCGGTGAAGTCCGCCCATGCCTTGGAATAGTCGCCGGTTGCTTCGAGGCGCCGTTGCAGCGACGGCGTATCGACGGTTCCCGGACATATGGCGTTGCAGCGAATGCGCTTGGCGGCAAAATCTGCCGCCACTGACTTCGTGAGACCGACAACCGCGGCTTTGGTGACGCCGTAGACGAAGCGATTGGGAACCCCTTTGATGGATCCGGCTACGGAGGACATGTTGATGATGGACCCGCGGCCCCGCTCCAGCATTCCCGGCAACGCCGCACCGATCAGCCGATACATTCCGGTCACGTTGATATCCATGGAGAACGCCCAGGCCGCCTCATCGCATTCGAGAATCGAGCCGGAGTGCACGTATCCCGCACAATTGAACAGCACATCCACGGCGCCGGCTTCCTGGAATACCTCTCGTACCTGCGTCCCGTCCCGCACATCCAGTTGACGGGTCCGGCAGCCGATGAGACCGGTCAGGAGTTGCGCATTGATGTCGGTGGCCCAGACGGTGGCGCCCTCTGCGGCAAACCTCTCCGCGGCGGCGCGGCCGATCCCCTGCCCGGCGGCGGTGATGACTGCGGTCTTGCCTGCCAATCGTCCGTTTTCCATGTCCAATGTCCTTCTGTGCGTTGTCGTTAGCTCGTATCAGGTGCGCGCCGCGGCTCAACACCGTACAGCGGGAACCGGGGCGGCGGGATGCAGGAGACCTTCTGCCTTCAGTTCCTGCCAAAACGGATCGGGAATGTTCGTGTGGTACAGCTCCAGTGTCCGGGCGACCTGGTGCCGGCTGTCCAGACCGGGAATCACGCTCGCAACCTGCGGATGTGCCAGGGGAAATTGCAGCGCCGCCGCAGCCAAGGGGATACCGTGGCGATCACAGTGAACTTCGATTCGGCGGACCCGTTCCACCACCGACGGCGGTGCGATCTCATAGTTATAGTGCAGTGGGCCGCCGAGCTTGGTTCCCGTCGCGAGAATGCCCGAGTTATAGGGACCTCCCACCACGATGGATGTTCCCGCGCGGGCGCATGCCGGCAGTAAATCCTCGAGCGCATCCTGTTCAAGAAGGGTGTAACGGCCCGCGAGCAGAATCACGTCCAAATGGACCTGCTCCATGGCGTCGAGGCAGACTGCCGTCTCGTTGACGCCGAGGCCAAATGCCTGGATGGCCCCCGCAGCGCGGAGTTCTTCCAGCGCCCGAAAACCGCCGCCGTCAGCGAGCTGACGAAAAGCAACTTCGTGGTAATCCCCGTGAGTCAACCGCCCTACGTCGTGCACATACAAAATGTCGATCTTCACCAAGCCCAGCCGGTGCTGGCTCGCTTCCCACGAGGTCATCACCCCATCGAAGCTGTAGTCGTAGCATGGCCTGAACGGCATGGGCGAATGAAAACCATGACGCGGCTCCAGTCCATGGACTGTAGGGTCAGGCTTCAATAACCGACCGACTTTCGTCGATAGAACCGCCGCTTCCCTATCCCGCAGCGCATCGCCAAGGCGCCGCTCGCTCAGCCCCAATCCATAGAAGGGTGCGGTGTCAAAATAAGCGATCCCTGCATCGAGCGCAGCCGATACCGCATCTTGGGCTGCGTCACCGTCGATCGATCGATACAGATTGCCGAGCGGAGCGGCGCCGAAACCGAGTTCCGTGACGGTCGCTTGGGTAGTTCCCACCGAGCGCCGCGATAATCGTTCCATTCGGGGCGAGCCTCACGCGTGCTGTTGGGGACGGTGCGTCGACGTAAAACTGAGCTCAAAGATATTATGCCCATAAATTAGCGTTTTACCAGCACAATGTAAATCGTAGGTGCGAGCGGCTCTGCCGCGCGATCCGACCCGGTCATCCACGCAGAGCGCTCCGCTGTTAGCATGGGTCTGGACAAATCACACGTTACCTATAAAATGATACTTTACTAGCACACTTACGGATGCCGGGAATGCAAGCGACGGTTCGCAATCGATACTGCACATCGGCACGCCGTGATCATCGCTTCGCCGGGTGACTTCAGAGGAGCGGCGCGCCGTAAGCTGCCGCGATTCTTGTTCGACTACATTGACGGCGGCGCGGGCGCGGAGGTGACGCTGCAACACAATACCCGCGATCTTGCGGAGCTGATGTTGCGACAGCGCGTCTTGAGTGGCGCGACGGCAAGCGAGCTCGAGACGAACTTGTTCGGACGCCGCCAGGCGCTGCCGATTGCCCTCGCGCCGGTCGGCCTCACGGGGATGTACGCGCGCCGTGGGGAAGTGCAGGCTGCGCGTGCCGCGGCCTTGCGGGGCATTCCTTTCTGTCTCTCATCGATGTCCGTGTGCTCTCTCGACGAGGTCGCGGCCGCGTCGCGCGTACCCTTCTGGTTCCAACTCTACGTCCTGCGCGATCGCGGCGCCACGCGTGCTCTGGTGGCTAGCGCGAAGGCGGCCGGCTGCAGCGCGTTGGTGGTGACGGTCGACCTGCCTCTGCCGGGCCTTCGCTATCGAGATGCCCACTCCGGGATGTCCGGTCCACGTGCGGCCGCGCGACGCTACCTGCAAGCGATGACACATCCTGCCTGGGCCTGGGACGTGGGCCTGATGGGTCGTCCTCACTCGCTGGGCAATGTTGCTCCGCTGCTCGGGAAAACGAGCGGGCTCGAAGACTTCATCGGCTGGCTCGGCGCAAATTTCGACCCGTCGGTTCACTGGCGGGATCTGGAATGGATCCGGCAATGTTGGGATGGCCCTCTCATCATCAAGGGGATTCTGGACTGCGACGATGCTCGTTCAGCCGTGGAGGCCGGCGCGGACGGGATTGTCGTGTCGAACCACGGCGGTCGACAACTCGATGGCGCCGTGTCGACAGCTCGGGCGCTGCCCGCCATCGTCGATGCCGTCGGCGATCGCGTCACCGTTCTCGCCGACTCGGGCATCCGCTGCGGTGCCGATGTGGTACGGCTCCTCGCCCTGGGCGCGAAGGGGGTGTTGATCGGCAGGGCGTGGGTGTACGCCCTCGCCGCCCGCGGGCAGGTGGGCGTTACTCAGGTGATCGACATGTTGGCAAAGGAGATCCTGGTCACCATGACGCTGGCAGGCGTTTCCACGGTATCGCAGATCAGCGGCGACGTACTTGCGCCGGCCCCGCGGCATCCGGCATGAACCCGCAGGTTGAAACTATACCGCCGCCCATTCGGAGTGGGGCGCCGTGACTCGAATCGACGCGCACCAGCACTACTGGATCCTTCAGCGGGGGGACTATTCTTGGTTGACGCCTGCCGCCGGATCGCTGTATCGAGATTTCACTCCCGCGGATCTGCGAGACGAACTGCTCGCCTGCTCGGTCGACGCAACGGTCTTGGTGCAGGCCGCGGCCACCGAGGATGAGACTCGGTTCCTGTTTGGTCTCGCCGGCCAATATGCCTCGGTTGCGGGGATCGTCGGATGGGTGGATTTCGAAGCGGACGACGTTCGCGAGCGGCTGCAGAGTCTGGTTCACGACGGCGGCGGGAAGCTCAAGGGGCTGCGGCCGATGATTCAGGAGATCAGAGACCCGCTCTGGCTGGACCGAGCGTCGTTGGATGCGGCTTTCGATGCAGTGATGGACCACGATCTGGCGTTCGATGCGCTCGTGATGCCTCAACATTTGGAAGCGCTCGAGCGGCGCTTGCGGAAACATCCGATGCTGCGGGCAGTTCTCGATCATGCAGGCAAGCCCGACATTGCCCGCCGGGGATTCGAACCGTGGGCGAGCCGCATCGAGCGGCTTGCGCGGATCGATTCGCTCCACTGCAAGTTGTCCGGATTGCTTACCGAGGCCGCTCCCGGCGCGGGTGCCGCCGAACTCGACGAGTTCGTCGCCCATGTATTCGCCTGCTTCGGGGCCGAACGCGTCATCTGGGGCAGTGATTGGCCGGTTCTGACCGTGCGGACCTCCTACCGGCAGTGGCTGGACACGGCAGTCGCGCTCGTGGAGCGGCATGCTCCCGGACAGCGGGAGTCCGTATTTGCCGGCAACGCCATTCGCTTTTATCGGCTCGACGTCGGCGCCCGATCTGAGTGCTGAATCGCGCCGCCTGCCAACCGTGACGACGCCATTGAATGGAACACATTGAGGTCAAGCCAAGTGTCTGTGATCACCGCGCTGGAAACTTACGATATCCGTTTCCCTACGTCTCTGCACCTGGACGGATCGGACGCCATGAATCCCGATCCCGATTATTCGGCCGCTTATATCGTGCTGCGCACCGATGCGCCCGGCGGTCTGTGCGGCCATGGCTTTGCTTTCACCATCGGACGGGGCAACGATGTTCAGACCGCGGCATGCACCGCCTTGAATCACTTGGTCGTTGGGCGACGTGTCGATGAGGTTCTGGACGACCTCGGCGCCTTTGCCCGCACTTTGACGCACGACTCGCAGCTGCGCTGGCTCGGCCCCGAGAAAGGCGTGATGCACATGGCCATCGGCGCCGTGGTGAACGCCGCCTGGGATATGGCCGCGCGCCGCGCCGGCAAACCGTTGTGGCGACTGATCGCGGATTTGAGTCCGCAGCAGATTGTCGATCTGATCGACTTCAGATACATCACTGATGCGCTCAGTCCCGGCGAAGCACTGGAGATTCTACAAGCCGCCGAAGGTCAAAAAGCAGAACGGATTGCCACGTTGCTTTCGAGCGGATACCCGGCCTATACGACGTCGCCCGGATGGCTGGGGTACTCCGACGAGAAGCTGGCCAACCTCGCGCGTCAGGCCGTCAAGGACGGCTTCCGTACCATCAAGATCAAGGTTGGACTGCATATCGAGGATGACATACGCCGGCTCGGGGTTGCGCGCGCAGCCGTGGGCCCCGGTGTGAAATTAGCCATCGATGCGAATCAGCGTTGGGACGTCGAGTCGGCCATCGCTTGGCTGAGGCGTCTGCTGCCCTTCGATGTTGCATGGATCGAAGAGCCGACCAGCCCGGATGACATACTTGGACACGCGACCATACGTCGCGCAATCGCCCCGATGCCGGTTTCCACTGGCGAGCATACCCAGAACCGGGTAATCTTCAAGCAGCTGTTTCAGGCGCAGGCAGTGGACCTCATTCAAATCGATGCGGCGCGCGTGGGCGGCGTCAACGAGAATCTCGCCATTCTCTTGATGGCCGCCAAATACGGCGTGCGTGTATTCCCGCATGCGGGGGGCGTCGGCTTGTGCGAACTCGTCCAGCATCTCGCGCTGGCCGACTACATCGCGATTACCGGCTCGATGGAGGACCGGGCCATCGAATTCGTGGATCACTTGCACGAACACTTCGTCGATCCCGTATGCATCGAACATGGCCGCTATCGCGCACCGACGGCCCCGGGATTCTCAGCCGAAATGCGGGCCGATTCCCTGAAGCGATATAGCTTCCCGGGCGGAGCCGCTTGGGCGAAGTGACTTTAGGAGTTGTTGTCGAGGGAACCGATGAAGCTCAAGACTTTTTATGCGATCGCCTGCGTACTGGGCACCTTGCTTCCATTGCGGCACTTTTACCACTTCCTGGTCGCACACGGACTGGACATACCGGAATTCTTCTCGGAAATTTACGCAACACCGATCGGCGCATTTTTTGCCGCGGACGTTTCGTGTTCCGCGGTGATTTTTCTGGTCTTCATGGTAGCGGAGGGCAGGCGGCTCAGAATTCCGCGATATGGGCTTCCTACCTTGGGGCTGATGGTGGGCGTTTCGCTGGCGCTGCCTTGGTTCTTATATCTGCGACAGCGGCGGCTGGATCTGCTCGCAAAGGAGGCCATCGTCGCTACGGAGCAAGTTCATCGATGAGCCCGGCCTTCGGACTCCCCCATCCGGTCACGAGATCATAACCCGCAACTGCCGAATAGCTGCCCGACCTGCCGCTCGTGATATCGTGGAAACCCGTGCCATAGCTGGCCGTGACATTCTTCGCATACACGGTCGGATTGATGAAGCCGATCGGCTTCTTGCCTTGTGAGGCCAAACGCTGGTTCACCAGCGCCAGAAAGCCCGCCCACATCGGCGCGGCGAAGCTGGTCCCGCCATAAACGTTGGCCTGGCACGTAGTTCGGTCCGCGCAGGTGTAGAACGTGAAGTTTGCATTGGCCGACACATCGGGGCCGTTGCGATAGGTCTTTGACGCCTTATTGCCGGCGGTTACCACCCCCGCAAGT
>JALYHU010000057.1 GCA_030776345.1 Pseudomonadota bacterium
CGGATAACTGCGATTCCTCGAGCAGCTGTCGCGACGGTACGTGGCGCTCGGCGCATTGTTCGCACACCACACGAATCAGGCGCTGCGCCAGAACGCCGGACAACGCGGAGACGAAACTATAGGTATCCACACCCATGTGCGTGAACCGGCTCACCACGTCGAACACATTGTTCGCGTGTACGGTGGTGAAGACGAGGTGCCCGGTCAGCGCCGATTGAATGGCGATTTGCGCGGTCTCCGAGTCGCGGATTTCGCCCACCATGATCTTGTCCGGGTCGTGCCGCAGGATGGAGCGCAGTCCGCGCGCGAAGGTCAGGCCTTTTTTCTCATTGACCGGGATCTGCAGCACGCCTTGCAGCTGGTATTCCACAGGATCCTCGATGGTGACGATCTTATCCGATCCCGTTTGAGTCTCGGAGATCGCCGCATACAACGTGGTGGTCTTGCCGCTGCCCGTGGGTCCGGTGACGAGCAGCATGCCGTACGGCAGCGAGCTCAAGCGCCGCAGCTGGGTGACGACGCGCATGTCGAAGCCCAACGCGTCGAGGCGCAGACCATGCAGCCGCTCAGTGAGCGCCTGCTTGTCGAGTGCGCGCAACACCGCGTCCTCGCCGAATATGCTGGGGATCACGGACACCCGAAAATCGATGGGCCGGCGGTCCAGCGCAATGGTGAAGCGGCCGTCTTGCGGGACGCGGCGTTCGGCGATGTCGAGCTCCGACATCACTTTGATGCGCGAGATGACTTGCTCGGCCACCGCCATACCGCTCACCGAGGCGATGGTCACCAAGACTCCGTCGATGCGGTATCGAACGGTGAGCCCGTTGGCGGTGGACTCCAGATGAATGTCGCTCGCGCCGGCGCGCAAGGCATCGTAGACGGTCGAGTGCACCAGGCGCACGATCGGACTCGCGTCTTCGCTGATCGACACATACGACAGATTGTCGGGACCCGCGCTGGCATGTCCCTGAGTCTCCGCCTGCGCCAAGACCGAATCGATGGCTCGCAAGGCCTCCGAGCGGCGCGCGATGAAATTGGCGAGTTCGTGCGCGGCGCCGACCGCCCAGTCGAGCACCTCGGCAGTGCGCGACTCGAGCCAGCTGCGCAGCGCCGCGTCGAATGGATCGGCAACCAGCGCCAGCAAGCCGTCGGCAGTGCGCACCACCGCGCAACAGCGGCGTGTGGCCTCCGACGGGGGTAGCACGTCGAACGCGGGCTCGAGCATGCCAAGCTCGTCGGCATCGACGAAGCGATAATCGAGAGCCCTCGCCAGAGCCTGCGCCAAGTCGGTGGGAGTGCGTCCCGTCGTCAACGTCAGTACATCGATTGCCGAGCGGCCGGTGCGTGCCGCCTCGGCCATCGCGTCGGCGATGGCCGCCTCGTCCAGCGCCCCCGTCGCCGTAGCAGGCATTGAAACCGCCGGCGTTGCGGCCGGCGCGGCCCTGTCAGGTTCCGGCGGCAGCGATTCCATCTCCGCAGGCGGCGCTACGGGGAGCGGGACTACTGCGCTCACTGGACGCTTCCGGCGAGTTGAAATATGGGGAAATACATGAGCACCACGATGACGCCGATCAACAGCCCTATGACGGTCATGAACAGCGGCTCGATCAGCCGCGTGACGATGGCCACCCAGCGGCCGATTTCCTCGTCGTAGAACGCGGCGATCCGCTCGGTCATTTCGCCCATGTTGCCGCTGCGTTCGCCGACGCGCAGCATGCGCGCCGCCACCGGCGTGGTGAGTCCCTCGTGTTCCATCGCATTGGCGATCGACTGCCCTTCCCGCACCGCTTGAGTCGCCTTGGCAAATGCTGGGCGCAGGGTCTCGCTGAGAAGCCCCGACGACATGCTCATGGCGGTCACCGCCGGCATACCGCTTCGCAGCAGCATTCCCACCGTCCGATAGAGCCGCGCGAGCTGGTACAGCCGCAATTGGCGTCCGATGGCCGGCAGCTTCGCGACCCAAGCGCCGAGGGCCGCTCGCGTGCTTCGCCGCGACAACCCATAGCCGAGACCGGCAGCGGCAGAACCGCCCACCGCGAGCACCAGTACCGTGTGCGCCTCCAACATCTGGCCCCATTGCAACAGCAGCCGCGAGGCGAACGGCAGGTCGGAGCCGAGTTGTTCGTAAATCGAGCTGAAACGGGGCACCACATAGCCCATGAGGAACAGCGTCACCAGGATGCCTGCCCCGAGCAGCACGGCCGGGTAGATCGATGCGTTCACGAGGGTCTTGCGCAGCGCGTCGATTTGCTGCTGGTAGGTGATGAAGCGCGTGAGTGCTTCGCGCAGCGAGCCTGTGCGCTCGCTGGCGCGGACGGTGGCCACATACAAATAGGGGAAGGTCGAAGGATGCTCGGCGAGCGCGGCGCCCAAGGTCTGCCCTTCGTATAGGCGGCCCAATATCTGCTCCAGCGGGCGGCGCACCGCGGCACTGGTCTCTTTTTCCGTCAGTGCCTCGAGCGATTCCACCAAGGACAGACCCGCGTCCAGCAGGGCAACGAGTTCCTGGCTGAAAATTACCAACGGAACCTTGATCGAGCGCGTGAAGAGGCGTACCTGGCGAACCGGGGTCAAAGAAATGATGCGCAGGCCCAGCAATCCGAGCTGGCGTCGCGCATCGGGTTCATCGATGGCATCGACCAGTTGCGCGAGGACGCTCTGCTCGCGATCCAGTGCCTTGACGCGAAATTCCACGATGCCCTACCAGTTCCCGATATCGGCGTTTTCGCCGGTGCCGCCGGGCTGGCCATCCTTGCCGTAGGACATCAAGTCGAAATCGTTGTTGTGGGTGCCGGGTGCCAAATACACGTAGGGGTGACCCCAGGGATCGCGCGGCACGTCCTTTTTCAAATAGGGTCCGGCCCAATTCGGTTCATTGGCGGGCGACACGTTGAGCGCCGCCAAGCCCTCCTCCGTGGTGGGCAAGCGGTTCATGTCGAGCCGGAATTGTTCGATGGCCTTGTCGAGCGCATCGACCTGCGCCTTGGCTGCTTTCACCTGCGATTTTCCAACTTGGGAAAAGTAGCGCGGCGCGACGAATCCTGCCAATAGGCCGATGATGACCATGACCACCAGCAGTTCGAGCAGCGTGAACCCCGCGGCCGGTGAGGACCGGCACCCACGGGTGCCCGACCACAGCCCTGTGGCGTTAGCGCTCCCTGGACCCTGTAGTGGCATGGCGATCAAAGCTACTCCCGTCTGCGCTGCCACTGTACGCAGTCACCACGGCCGGCGAAGGTAGGCAAACACCGTACGATTTTTCTTCGACCCAGCGGGATGCCGCAGCGCGATTCAGGGGTTTGCGGACGGATCGTCGAAGTCGGATCGATTATGTCCGACTAGCGGCCTGCCGAAGGCGAAACGAGCGGGTATATTGTTGACCGAACCGTGGCCACCGGGCATTGAGTGGCTATCTTTCCAGCGAGGGTACATGTACCCGCAATTTTTTGGATTCGACAAACTACCGTTTCGTTTGCGCCCGGACCCCGATTTCCTGTATGCGGGCCCGGAGTACCTGCGAGCCCGAGTCAAGCTGCTCAACTGCCTGCACGGCAGGTCGCGGCTGCTCATACTCACGGGGCCGGCCGGCGTGGGCAAGACCATGCTGCTCGAGGACGTGCTCCGCGACATTGCGGGCCACTTTGCGGTGTGCCGGATCAATCAGCCCCATATATCCGCCGCCGAGCTGCTGCAGGCACTGTCCCTGCAATTGGGGATGACCGGCGACGCCGACAACCCCGCATCCGCCGCCGCGCGCTCCCCAGAGGGCGTTCCGCTGCTGGTCGTCGATGACGCCCAATTGCTCGCCTCGGAGACGGTGCGTGCTCTCGGAGACATTCTCAATCGCACACCGCGCTTGAAGATCCTGCTCGCCGGAAAGGAAGGTGACTGGCAGCGAGCCGAAAACCTCCCGCGCTTCGACACGGCAGACGAACTCCATCGAGTTCGTTTGGCCCCGCTGTCCGCCGCAGGCACGAAAGCCTATGTCGAGCGTCGGCTCGAAATTGCAGGCGGTGGGGGTAAGGAACTGTTCACGCCGGACGCTCACGCGATGATCTTCCAGCACACCGCCGGAGCGGCCCGCCTCGTCAACGTGCTGTGCGATGCCGCTCTGCATGCGGCGTGCGCCCGCGCTGCCGGCCACGTCAGTGGTGCGGAAATATTATTGGCGGCTCAGGATTCGCGGTGGCCCGAGGCTGTGGCTCGCGACAGAACGAGTTCGAGCACGCCGGTGGACTCCCCGGAGAGCGAAGCGGCGCCGGCAGGCGCTCCGGTCGACGCTCCCATGGACCATCCAGCCCCTGCCGCGCCCCCACCCCGGGCCCCAGCGCCGGTCAAAGGTGCGCGGCTCATCGTAAGCGTAGGATCCCAGCACGTCGCCGCGATGCCGCTTGAAGCCGGGCGCACGTCGATCGGTCGGGCAACCGACAATTCATTGCGCCTCGACGCCCCGTATATCAGCCGCCATCATTGCTACGTGGAAACCATCGGAAACGTCTCGACCATCGAGGATCTGGGGAGCGTCAACGGGATTTGCGTCAACGGCAAAATGGTAAAACGCCACATTTTGCAGAACGAGGACAACATTATCCTCGGCGAACACGTTCTCAAATACGTGAAGTAGCCAAAACTTCAGGCGCGCTCGGCCGCCATCAATTGATCGATGAGCAGCCGCAGTTCGGCAGTCTCGAATGGTTTCGCCAACGTCCCGTCCGCTCCCGCCACCTTAGAGGCCGCCAGGTAGGCGGTGGTCGAAATCGCTTCGGGGCGGTAGGCCGTCAGCCCGAAATTCCCGCCGCCCGAAATGGCGATGATGCGCACGCTGGGGTAGTCGTGCCGAATCCGTTTGATTGCCGCCACGCCGTCCATGCCCGGCAGTATGACGTCGATGATGACCAGGTCCACGGCCGATTCGCGCATGGCCGCGAAAGCCGCGGCGGCGTCCTCCGCACCGATTACGGTTACCGACTGAGACTTGAGCACACGCGCGAGTGCCTCGCGGACGTAGGTCTCATCGTCGATGACGAGGATACGCAGCATCCTCACTCCGTTGAGACCAGTTGGTCGACTTCTTTGCGCGAAAGAATATTGCAACGAACGGCGTATCGCGCGACGGCAGCGGTACTGTCGAGCTCGAGGCGGCGCATCAAGCTGGCGCGATACTTTTCGACCACTTTGACTCCGCGCCGCAGTTCAGCGGCGATCCGCCAAGTCGGCACCCCGAGAGCAATGAAGCGAATGATCTGCCGATCCTCCGGGTCGAGCGGCGCGTCGATCCGGGATGCGTCGGGTCGCGCCTCCAGCAGCCAGTTGCGCAGGACGCTGTCGCCGACGCCGCGGCAGACGGTCTGGCCGCCCGCGGCCGCATTGCGTACCGACGCCAACAGATCGGCGCGCAGCGCATCCTTGCGAACATAGCCGATCGCCCCCGCATTGAAAGACTCACGAACGCATTCGAGCGAATCGTGTGCCGTCAAAACCAAAACGCGGACTGCCGGACATTCTTGGCACAACTTGCGCACCGCGATGCCGCCGGTGCAACCGGGCATGGTCAAGTCGCAGATCACTAGATCGGGCTCGAGACGGCGAACCATTTCGATGCCGCTTTCGACGTCGCCGCACTCACCGAGGATGGTCAGATCGCTTTCGAGCGAGAGCAGCGCGCTGATTCCCTCGCGCACGATGGGATGGTCATCGATGAGTATCAGCCGCGTCAGCTTGGCTCTGCGTCTCGCGAAACCGGGCCAAATCGCATCCATTTCCGGTGTGCTGGCAAGATTGGAATGGGCCATGTCGGTACCTCGACCGTTGCGGTAATGCTTACGCCAAGCGTACGCCTCAAGCAACAATATGTATTGTTCTCCTCGTTCGCCTCCCAATAAAGATGCACTCTGCGACTAAAAACGGACTTACGTCACAGTTTGGAAAAGACGCGACCGGCCGCTGCCGCGTGCCCTCGCAGCGCTCGGCGAACTACATAGTTTCCCCCGAAAATTACGCGTTGTCCGCCCCGCCCGCGGTTCGAAAAATTGCGAACATAGCGAGCGATGCCGAATTGGCTCGGGTTAGTCGGTTCGCTTGCGGTCGTTTTTGCTGGCAGTCAACGGTGTTCACTATGCGGCATACCAAGAAGCAACTCCTCGAAATCGGATTTCTGCTGCTCGCAAGCAGCACATTTGCCATCTCGGCGTTAGCCGCGCCGCCCGTGGCGCCGGCGCAAAACGCGTCATCCGAAGCGGCCGCCGAGGCGGCGGCCAGCTATAGCCTGGGCGTGACCTTCGGCGGACAGCTGCACCACGGCGGTCTCAAAGACGGCATATCGATCGAGGCCCTCACCAAGGGAATCCGCGACGGCCTCGACGGCCGCACCG
>JALYHU010000058.1 GCA_030776345.1 Pseudomonadota bacterium
CGGTGCTCATCGCCGGCGTGAAGTGGGCCGGAGATCTGAGCCAGTGGCTCGCCAACAAACCGAAGGATTCGCTCAATCAGATCGCTGCCGTGTGGCATGCCTACCCCGCCTACGGCACCACCTTCGGAACCACCGCATACACCCTGCCCGGCGGCGGTCAGGCCTCCTATGCCAACGCTCAGTCCGTCCTCAGCGCCGGCATCCCGGTCATCATCACGGAGACCGGTGATCACAATTTGAAAGGTACGGTCGATGCGCCATTCGTGTCCAAACTACTGCCGTGGGCCGACGCCGCCGGCGTTTCCTATCTCGGCTGGGGGTGGGATATTTGGCAAAATGGCGATCACGTTCTGATCCAGGACAAAAGCGGCACCCCCACCGATGGCTATGGCGCCTACTTCAAGCAGCATCTGGGTTGCGTGGCACAAGGCAAGGCCAATTGCTCATGACCAAGCGAAATGTTCGTCGACTAGTGTAGAAAGCCCAAACGCTTCAGTTTCCCCGCCACGAGCACAGATCCATCTGCGGTCAAATGTTCCCGGTCGGAGATCAAGGGCATGCCGTCTCGATCGGAAGCGGCGCATGAGCTTTTCGAACACATGAGATCCAGCAACGAAATGTATTCCACACCGCCCTCCTCGGCCGCCATCACCGACATCTTATGGTCCAAAGTCCTTAGAGAGGCATCCCAATAACGTTCCGGGAGACCGGGATCATGTTTCCGCGACGCGTTTATGAGCAATTGAGGATACGGTAATTCGTAAATTACCATGGGGCCGACCAATGTTACCGGGATGCCTCGCTGTTTCATCCATTTCAAGGTTAAGGAAACCTCGTCCGTCAAATCGCTTTTCCATCGGGCCACCAGCACTACCCGATCCACGTGGTTATTCGCCAGGAATTTGGAGAAGACATCGTCGAAAATGCGGGTACAGCGGGATGATTCAGTCAGGCTGTGCTCGACGGTCGGGAAACAGTCCGACGCGGTGGCCTGGAGGAAATTGACATCGCCATAGGTGGACTGCAAGCCGCTCCATAATTGCGCTGCGTGACTATCTCCGAGCAAGAGATAATTCTTTCTGGAGCTGTCCAGGCGCAGGCATTCGGGCGCGAGCTGCGTTTCGTCCGCTCGTCCAGAAAGGAAGCATCGGCCATCTCGAAACATCTTTGCGCCGTCGTACCGCAGATAAGAGGCGATCTGAAGCTCGCCGGGCGAAAAGCGTCCCGGAAACCCAGCCCCCGCCCAGCCCACCGCTGCGAATACCAGAACAAATACAATCCCCACCCCTGCCCATCGCAGCAAGGAAGCTCTCGACGGACGGAATTTACCGGTGCGGAAGGGCTGCTCTATGAATTTCCAGGATAAAAATGCAATCAGTAGGGACACGCCGATGATCAAACATTTGTTTGCCCTTTCAGACAGTCCGCCTCCTAGCACGGCATAATTTTTTTGGAATACGGTCATAGGCCAATGCCAGAGATACAGCGAATAAGAAATCAAACCGATGAACGTAAGAGGTCGCCATGACAGCGTCTCGCCCACCACGGTGGTGCCATCAGTGCCCGCCAAGATAATGAGAGCCGCACCCAAACACGGAGGAATTGCCAGGATCCCGGGAAACGGCATACCGGAATCAATCATGAAAACCGAGCCGACGATCAGAACGAATCCCGCCGCCGATAAGAGGTTCCGGATACCCGTACCCAGCCGGGTCGGAATGGCGCCCAGCGCAAGCGCGCCGCCCAAAGCCAGTTCCCAGATACGGGTATGGACCAGGTAAAATGTAGAAGTGGGATCGTGGAATGCGCCGATTGCGCTGGCCGCAAGCGAAATGAGGCCAATCACCCCGGTGGCCATCACCAGCCGGTGCTTGAAGTAACGATGCGCCAATATCAGAAATACCGGCCAAACTATATAAAATTGCTCTTCGACCGCGAGCGACCAGGTATGGAGCAGAGGCTTGGTGAGCGCCGGCGAATCGAAATACCCGGCGCTGAGCCAGAAATAGACGTTTGAAACGGATAAAGCTGCCGCAACCGCACTTTTCGACAGATCAACCAAATCGCCCGGAAGGCAATAAACAAGCCCGAGCAATAAGGTCGCGAGCAGCACAGCGATCAGCGCAGGAAGAATTCGGCGTATCCGCCTTTCGTAGAACCTCAGTATCGAAAATCTGCCGTCCTGAATCTCAGAGGACAAGACTTGAGTGATTAAATATCCGGAAATGACGAAAAATACGTCAACGCCTACGAACCCCCCGCGAACCATGTGAATACCGGCATGGTAGGCAACTACCGGGAGAACAGCCAACGCCCGTAAACCGTCAATATCAGGCCTATAGCTCTTTGCGCTGTGTGCAGTCGAATCACCCTGATCTTGGGCTTTGCTCGAAACGAACGGGGAGGAAGAGCTTACTGTCCGGCTAGCTGGTTTTTCCATTGCACTGCGCGCGATCCGTAACGTTAGATTATTACGCATTCAGGACGACTAAGCCCGACAGGCTGCCGGTTTTGTGAATTATGCGGCACTACGTAGTGCGACGTCCCCGCATGCCGCGCTGTCGATACAACCCGAGCAGCAGCGCAATCAGGGGCAGCGTGGCTCCGAATCCGGTGAGCGCCCCTTTTGCCGCGATCATCCCCAGAAATCCATGATCGCGAACCAGGTCGAGCGGTGCGCACAGGCGTGCCGTAAAGCTCATGAGGACAGCGAACCACAAGAAACGGTCGGGGTCGGCGACGATGATGAGCGCAACCGGCATGCATGCATACCACGGCCAATAATCCGGCGAGGCAACCAGCACATAGCCCAGAGATATCCAGGCGAACGCCTGCGCCAGGGTCGCGGCATCCTTGACGCGCAAGCTGGCCCATCCCACCAGTGCCAACAGCGGCAGCGTCACGCAGGCCACCGTGAGCGATGCAGCCACCGACGACAGCGGCGATCGCCGCAGCATCCAGTTGATGGCGCCGAACGGTGAGGCGGAGCTGATGGGCTGGCCTCGCTTCAGCAAACCATCGAAGGTATGCGAACCGGCCCAGAGCGGTGCATACAGCAAGGCGGCGATCGCGCCGGTGATGACCAAGGTACCGGCAATTTGCAGCGCCAGCCGCGCGGTACCGCGGCGCGTCCGCCACAGGTAGACGAGTTGCGCGGGGCAAAACATGAGCGAAATATATTTCGAAAGGATCCCCAGTGATTGGGTCACCATCGAGGTCGTGGGGCGTCCGGCCGCGCAGGCGGCCAGAGCCGCGACCACGAAAAATACCAGCAACGCATCGTTATGACCCTCGCCCGCAAACTCGGACAGAATCATCGGATTCCACAAATAGGCGAGCGTTCCGAGAAGCTGCGAGGACGGCCGCGTGCGCCCCAAGAAGGACCAAATGCAAAACGCCGTCCCCAGGCTCGCGGCCACCACCACCGATTTCAGCAGCAGCAACGCGAGCGGCAAATGGCCGCCGCTCAATCCCATCGCCGCTTTCTCGACCCACGTCCAGAGGATGCCGTAGGGGGTGATGCCGACCACACCGTGCCACCCATAGGCACCGAGCGCCGGGCCGATGAGGGTATCCGCCGCCGCTTCGGCCGGCTGGAGAAAGGGATTGCTGCCGGGGGTTATGGCGAGAAAGCCGTGCGCCATATAGCTGAACACGTCTTGCGAGAGCCAGGGTCTGCCTGCGGCCAACAGCACGTTCACCAGAATTGGAACGGTCAGGGCGATCATCGGCGCTCGGCCGCGCGCCAACTCGCCCCGCAGGCACATGGACAGCACCGCCCCGTAGGCAGCGAACAACGCGATGGTCAGCACCGCATAGGCTGAGGCCTGCCAGATCAGATCCGCACCGCTTCCCGTAAAGCCGGTCCCGGGTGCGGCTGCACCGTTGCGAAAAATAGATCGCTGCACGTAATAATTTAATATGTACAATGCGACGGTTGCGGCGCCGATGGCCGCCATACGCCTTTCCGGTTTCGACGACGTGCCAGTGTTGTGAGCTGCGTCCTCCGATGGACTCCTCGTCATGCTGTACCTTGGCGTATGGGCGGCGGTCGCGAAGAATATTCACGAACACCGGCTTATTGCATTGATTTTCCTCGTGACATTGTAAGGCACCTCGACGACGATGACTATGACGGATGCAACAGACACTAGTGCCTCGGTCACGGTCGTGGTGCCCACCTACCGCGAAGTCGAAAATATCCCTCACCTCGTGGCACGGCTGCAAAACGTGCGGACGTCCGGCGTCGACCTCGAATTGCTCCTGATGGACGACGACAGCCAGGACGGCAGCGCGGAATTGGTCGATTCGCTCGCTCTTCCCTGGGTGAAAATGGTGACACGGCGCGCGAACCGTGGTTTGAGCTATGCCGTGCTCGACGGCTTGAAGCTCTCCCAGCGCGACATGCTGGTGGTCATGGACGCCGATCTGAGCCACCCCCCGGAGAAGATCCCGGAAATGCTAGCGGCCATCAAAAATGGCTGCGACATCGCTGTCGGTTCCCGTTTCGCAGAAGGCGGTTCGACCGCGGACGATTGGGGCCTATTCAGGTGGCTCAACAGCCGCGTGGCAACGCTCTTGGCTTTTCCGCTGACCAAGGTCAGCGATCCGATGAGCGGCTTTTTTGCCATGCGGCGCTCGACATTCGAAGCCGGGCGGGACTTCAACCCAATCGGCTACAAGATCCTTCTCGAACTCATCATCAAATGCCGGTGCCGTTTGGTCATGGACGTTCCGATTCACTTCGATGACCGTCGGTTCGGCGAAAGCAAGCTGTCGTTCCAAGAACAGCTTCGGTACGTACAACATTTGCGGCGCCTCTATATCTATAAGTACGGCACGTGGTCGCATTTGGCGCAATTCCTCTTGGTCGGGGTTTCCGGTCTAGCCGTCAATCTCGCGGTACTGACCATCGCGTTGCGGATGAACTTCTCCGAAGGAGCTTCCGTCGCGCTCGCCATCGTCATTTCGATGTTTTGGAACTTCGGTCTCAACCGCCGCTTCAGTTTTTCCTATGCGCGAGATCAGTCCATCGTACGCCAATTCTTCGGGTTCGTTGCCGCCTGCTCCGTCGGCGCCGTGGTCAATTATTTCATCACCATGGGTCTGTGGGAGATGCTCCGCTACAAGCAGCTAGCGGCATTGGTCGGCGTTGCAGCGGGCACCTTCTTCAACTTCGCGTCCAGCCGATTCCTCATCTTCCGCTCCAAGCACGTACGCAAATAAAGCGGGGCCGCCCCGGATCAGGTTATCCGCGAGAAGGATATCAACTCGACGCCGAACAACAGCAACACCAGCATGACCGACGAGAGCGCGATCACGTTGTAATGCAGCCGGCCGAGACGCGCGATTGCGACGGGCCGCCTCTCGTGAACCCGCATCCCGTTGACGAATAACAAGAGGCAAGCAGGGATGGTCAGGAACGCGCAGACCCGCACGATGTCCAGCGGCCACGATTCGCCATCGAAATAGCGGCGGCCGAAGGCGCTGAGCCCGAACAGTGCAATGACGCCGCACCCTACCACGATCCCGTAAACCGCCGCAGCAACCCGAGTTCTTGGATCGACGCCGTACGTGGGAAACAAGGCGAGCGCGGCGCCGGAAAGCGCCACGCAGACCAGCACGGCCAAGGAGATCGACAGCACCCGGGGATCCTCCCCCAGCGAATCGATGCGATCGTAGACCGAGGGGCGATCCGAGACGCTCAGCAAGGTTTTGCCGCTCTTTTCATTCCGGAGGAAGGAAAATGTTTCCAGATGCTGCGGTTTGCCGAAGATCCCGGGCGCCACCTCGATAAAGCCGCCGATACCATCCAGCGCAATTGCATCGCCCGATCGTTCTACCCTCACGAGGGTGGGGTGGATGATGCTGCGCAGGCGTGAAAACCCTCGGTGGTGACGAGCGGCGCTCACATACAGTCCGAGATACGGTGTCCACGCGTCATTCCATTCGGCATGCGGGTACTGCTGGCAACCGGCGGCGTCATCGACGGGGCAATCGGTCAGGGGCCGGAGCATGGCATCCGTAATTTGCTCGAAAGGCGGCGGGAACAGCGACGGATCCGTATCGAAGCGCATTTGAACGGCGCCGTAGCAATAGAAGATTCCTGCCATGCTCTCGGCATCGAGCCCCATCATACATCGGCTTCCGGTACCAACTCCCCCATGCACGAACAGCGTCTTCTTGCCGGTGCGTATTGCATCGAAAAGAAATCCATGTGCCGAACCACCCGCTCCGTTCGCTTGCTGAATCCGAAACAGCATGTCGCGCATCGCGGGGGTGATGACCTGCTGGTCCGCTGCCGGCCCCAGCAGCGCGATCATGAACTTCGCCATGTCGGCGAGCGTGGACACGGATTGCCCATCGATCTGCGCTGCCTCCACCGGCATCAACGGTGCGCCCACCCATAGTCTTGTCGGGTTCTTGGGTTGAAAGGCGACGACGCGGTGCGCGAGCGGCTTGTCCACGGCACGCAAATAGGTGTCGTTCATCGCGAGGGGCCGGAGGATCGACTCCTCGACATATCGGGTGAATGGCTGACCCGTCGCTTCGCTCACCAGATAAGCCAACAATGCGGGTCCGTAGCCCTGGTAAACTGAGAAAGGCGCTGCATTCTCGACGTAGCCGGGAAAGCGCTCCGCGAAAAATTTCGATGGATCGTATTTCAATCGACCCGCACCGAAATCGGTCTGGTCGAATCCGGCCGTGTGTGTGGCGACCTCGCGAATCGTCACCTCTCGCCCATGTGCTTTGGGGAGCTGGTAGTGCTTCAAATACAGGTTGACCGGATCATCGATGCTCCCGATGTCGTGGCGATCGATGAGCTGAGCGATAGCCACTGCGATGAATAATTTGCGCAGCGAATTCAGATCGATCAACGTGGAGTCGATTGAAATAGGAGCTCTCGACAAAGGATCTTCCACTCCGTAGCCAGGCGCCTCCGCTGCGCGGCCGTCGCGCACCAGCACTGCAGCGGCGAATGAGGAGCGCCCATCCCGGACCAGGGCCCCCAGCGTCGCGTCCGTCCGTTCGAGGAATACCTGGTCGAGAGGGTCTTGCGGCAGAGCGAAGCTTTGCAAATACCACGTACATGCGATTATAGCGGCAGCCCACTTCATGAGACGCAGGCCTTCAGTCGCTGAGGCGGCGCCGCAAGCGCGCGCAAGGTCTTTCAACCAGCAGATACATCACCCACGCCAGGGCGACCGCGACCGCCAGGCTCAACACCGCTTGCAGTCCGGCGCCCGCTTGCGGAGCCAATCGCTGAACCGCAATGATGACCGCGAAGTGAAACAAGTAGAGCGAATACGATAGCAGACCGATGAACGCAAGCGGGCGCGTATTCAACAGCCGGAAGGGCAGCCAACCGGGGAACTTTATGGCCGCGATGAACACGAAGGTCAGTGCCGCGCCCTGCAGGGAGTATCTTGCGGTTTCGCGAAAACCCGCGTCGCGGAACATGAGGCAAATCACCAGTACAGCCACCGCGGCGGGAGCGATGACGGTCTTCCACCACCGCTCATCCAAACGGAGGTCGTCGAGCACCGGATTTTTCCACACCGCCAATGCGCAGCCGAACAGGATCGAATCGAGCCGCGTATCGGTCGCCATGTACGTTCGATCCATCGGGACTCGAAAGTGATACACGAGTACGCAGCGCCACAGCAAAACCACCCCGCACAGTGCCCAGAGGACCAGGGCTTGTTTGAACGGCGGCAACCGCAGTCTCTGCATCGCGACGAAAACCCAGGGAAACAGCAAGTAGAAATGCTCCTCGACGGCCAGCGACCAGTAGACGCCGGTTCCGGCCGGTTGACCAGCGTAGCCACGGTAGATCAACCAGTAGTTGGTGACGTGCGCGAGCTGGGCCGTCACCGCCGGCCCCGACAGCGTGCCGGGAGCGTCGAAAATCAACGCCGCCGCGATGGCCGCGAACAGGACTATATAAAACGGCGGGAGAATTCGAAAAGCCCGCCGCAACCAGAAATGCCGAAAGTTGACCGCAGCGTGCTCCTGGAACTCGGCACGCATCAGCGTGGTTATCAAAAACCCGCTCAGGAAGAAAAATATCGTGACGCCGAAACCGCCGGGCACGTAGCGGTCCAGTCCGCAGTGCGCGACGAACACGAGTAAAAAGCTGATGGCTCGCAGGCCGTCGAGCGACGGGATGTGGCGGGCTGACTTGGTCACTATGCACGTACATGAGGGCGGGCGGCGCGCTGCCGTAGACGCTCATCCAAAAGACCGCGAGCCACCGCCACCGTACATAAGGTCATGATGACGAATTCTATGCAGAGCACGTTCAACCAGCGCGATTCCGAAAGATTTGCAATCAATTGCTCGAAGAAAATAGTCAGATACAAGGCTCCCTGGGTGCGGTCGATCATAAACAAGCGCAATGCCTGACGTACGAAGGCGATCAAATATCCCACCAAAACAATCCCGCCCAGCGTGCCCAGATCATTGACGATGTCTAGATAGCCGCTGTGTGCCTCTGTCGGGTAGAAGTACAAACGCCTGACGGTCTCGTAGGATGGCGACCACGGCACCGGCCCCGTCCAGTAAGCTCCATAGCCGCTACCCCAGAAAGGGTTGTGTCGAATGTGCTCGATGACCACCTGCCAGATCGCGGTACGCCCGGAAAAGGTAAGATCTTTGCCGGTCAACGACGCAATCGGGCGCAATATGAACTCGAGCCCGGGTACCAATTGCAGAATTGTCAGCGAATACACCAATAAGGTGACCAGGAACACGCCGACGACGTACGGCATATAGCGGCGCAGCCAAACGGGCGAACGCAGCAGTAACAGCAGGAGAAACACTGCGAACAGTGTCGCCATCAGCGAAGTCGAACTTCGCGACTTCGCCAGACAGATCGCGGCGAGCGCGACACCGGCCAAAACGACCATTCGACGCGATTCGCCCGCCAGCCAGGCGTGGACCCAGAACAGCAGCGTGATCCCGGCGATGGATCCCAAACCGTTTTTCTGCGTGGCAAGTCCCCTCCAGGCCCCCACCAGTTCGGCTTGACTCGATTGTTCCACCGAGAGTTCGGGCGACGCCAACACCAACAAGACCGAACCCACGAGCACGAGCGTCAAAATGGGCCGCAGCACTGCCTGCAGCCGATGCGGCCGCCATGCGACCAGCCCCAGTGCGAGTGCATCCAACCAGATGGTCAATATTCGCACCATTCGCCGCGTAGTCACCGACGGGTCGATGGACCACACCACGCTGATGGCGGCCAGCACGACGAATAGGGTGAGGAAGGGATTGAGCTGCCGCACCAGCAGCCAGGCAAGCGATGAGCGCGAAAGTACGACCAGGATACCCCCGCCCAGGAGGATGAGCCAGATCAGCCGACTCGCGGCCGAGCCCGATGTCGGCATGGCGTCGTAGATCGCCCCGAAGTGGAATCCGTCGGGCACGATCATGAGCAGCACCAGCACCCAGATGACGCCCGTGACGACCGTGGCAACACCGCCGTCGGGCGCTGCCCTGCGCATGGAATGGGGTGCCGGCCGCACAAGCCGGGAGCTCGGCCGATAATTCATTGCACGCAGCACTCGGTGCCGATGCGAACGTGTAGCATGCTCAGCACTTCGCCGCAGCCGCGCGTCAGCGTTTGCGTTCCGGCGGTTTTGCCTGGAACTCGATGCCGTACACCGTGCCGTTGAAGGCGTACAGCCCTTGACTGGAACTTCTGGTCGAATAACGAGCATAGGCCCGGACCGTCAGCCAGCGCAGAACCAAGTAGTCCGCCTCCGCATTTGCCGTCTGAAAATGATCGACACGCGTGCCGAAACTGCCGGAGCCCGACTCTGAAAACTTGCTATTGGTGTACGCATAGCCCAGCTTGACGGTGGCTCGATAGGTGGCCTGCCAGGCGACCGAGGCTGCAGCCGTGGTATCGAGTTCGGTGCCGCCCGTGGTGAGATAGCTGTTGATGGCACGATTCACTTCGAGATCGATGGTGGTTTTTCCGGTCAGGTTGCGCTTGTAACCCAAATTGCCCGTCACAGCGGACTGTCCCCCGCTATAGGCCGCATCGCTGCGACGCGTGTAGCCGATCGCGCCGTTGAAATTCGTGAGGCCGGATAAGACGTACGTGCCGGCGAGACCGACGGTGGTTTGATGGTATTTGGGATTCAGCGCCGTGGGGTCGTGGCGATAGGTTCCGGACAAATACTCGGCATCGATACCCGCAGCCAGATTCGCGACGCCGAGGTAGCGTAACCCCTCATGAATGGAATCCTCGCGCAGACTCAGGCCTGGAATATCCGTGCGAGGCGAATCCAAGGTGCGGTCTTTCAGCGCATTTTCCAAGCGCCACTCCGGGCTGATTCGAACGTTCGCGGAGGCGTGGATCCTGTTTTCGGTCTCCAGGATGAGATTTCTCGATGCCGCCAAGTCCATGAACTGCACCATCCGCTGCTCGTGCAGATAGTCGAGCTTACCGTCCACCAGCCGATCCACCTTCCAATTCAATCCGCCGGTGATCGTATTCTCGTTATGACTCAGCGACGTAAAATCATGGTATTCGAAACGTCGAAACTCCGCTGCGGCGAACAAGTTCTGTTGCCCGAGCGTATACGTACCGTCGATTCCTGCGCGGGATCCGACAATGGTGTCGCCGAGGGCAGCCCCGTTCGTGCCCACGGGCGCCACGCCACTCGAGGATAGATCGAACACGTTGGAGTTGTGCTCCACGTCGACCGCGGCATGAGGCGTCACCGCCAGCTGGGCGAAACTCGCGAACGGCCAAGCACTCGACAGCAGGGCCATCACCGTCCCGACCCCCCAACGGCGCGCCACACCGCCTAACTTAGACGACTCATCCACATTTATCTCCGGGTTTCTCGCGAATCATACAAGCCGGGCGAACCACACCAGCGGGCATAAACCCTATGGTACCGCACTCGATTCGCAGATGCGCAGCACGCAGCGCTTGCAATGGCCGAGGGCTGCACATGGGTGACGCATCAAAAATCCGCAGTGAGCGATACGCTCACGCGCCAGTGATCTGGCATAGCTGCGGAAAAAGGGTTGGTCTGACGGGCGAGCTCGGCGCTCAGCGAGACCGGTCGAAAGAAGCCCCTGCGCAGGCTCGAGGCACGCGCACCGACACCTACCGCGGAACCGACGGACGTACGGCGCTCGACGGCGGTCGGCTGTCGCATTTCGACCTCGCCGTGAGCCGCGAAGAGATAGGCTTGCGCGAGCGCATTCACCGCTCCAAGATGCCCCTCGAGATTCCTTTGCAACTCGCCGCGGGCCACCCACCCCTGATCGCCGCTGAAGCTCGCGGCGTCATAGGCGGACAGATCGATGGGCCCGCCCATCGTGAATTTCTCGGACAGCAGGAGAGGACGTCCCGCGCGCTGACCTCTCAACTGCAGATCGAGGGCCGCCCGAACAACCGGCACCTCACTATGCAGGGCCCCGCGCCATTCCCATTTCGTGAACACATCTGAAGCACCGGCCTGCGAAAGGGGATCACTCACAGTCGCCTCCGATAGAGCCCGGCTGCCAAGCGCATGCACACCTCTGGATAATTTCAGGCCCGCCGATGCCTGCAGACGGGTGCTGAAAACGTGATCGGCCGCGAGCCCGAGGCGCATCACCCGCAGCTCATCGTCGTAGAGCGTGGTGCCGAACTGGGGCGCGTGCTGCGTTTCAGAGGTCGCGTCGAGCGTCGCTTCGGCAATCAGCGTCGACGCCCGACTCTTTACGAGGGGAAACGCACCGTGCAGCGACCCCCGTTGGTAGGTGCTTTCGGTGTCGATAGTGCCCTGCGAAGACTTCGGCTTGGTCGCGGACCAGGTGAGATTTGCGTCGATGGCAGCGCCCGAAATCCCTACGGCCGAACGCAGGCCCCCTAGGATCAATGAGCGCGGCGAGCTCGAGCCAAATGGATTGCTGGTCAACGGACCGCTCGCCGTCAGATAAAGCTGATCGATCGGCTCGGAGCCTGAGTTATATTCCACCGACAGCGTGGCGGAGGTTTGTCCCAGCAGCGCCGGGAGCGAATTGTCGATCGCCAACTCGCGCGTAAATGCCCTGTATTCGCCTCTCAGAACGAGGATGACGGACCCGTCGGCCGGACCGGGGCGCAGGCTCGCCTTCAACTTCAGGTTGGGGATGTCGTTCAGTACGAGAAGTGCACGCTCGAACGCACCGCGGGTAATCGAGGGATTATTGAGCAGCGGTGCAAGCACGGCGGAGACACGTGTATGCAGCGTTTCGGGAATGTCATCCACGTCCACCCACTCGATGAACCCGTGGATCACCGCCAGGCGCAATTCGCCGCCATCGCGCAGGTGCTGCGGTGGAACGATGATCCGAGTAAAAAAATGACCGCCATCGACATAGTTTTGTTCCACGCCGGCAACGGCTGCGTAAATTTCAAGGAGCGGCACGGGATGGCCAGACAATGGCGATAGCGTGCGCGCCGCGATAGCGAGAAGCTTCGGATCGGAATCCTCCAGCACGAAGCGACTGACGGTGACTTTCATCTGATCGCCCGCCGCCGGTGCTGGTTGTTCGGGTTCGCGCAGGAGTACGGTAGGACCTTGAGGTTGGGATTCGAGCGGATGGGTCTTCGGCGCCAGCTGTCCCGGAGACGGCACGTTGGTCTGGGCGGTGGGGGCGGACAATGCGCAGAGAAGGCCGAGCAATGGGACGTGTGGGTGACGGATCCACGGAAGGGGGCTGCGAGCGATCTTGGGTCCCTTCTGCATACGACATATTGTGCCGGACGCTTTACTTTTTCTGTGATGCAACGCCACGATTGGCTTCTGGGCCCGTGAAATGATGGGCTGGATCAATTCACTTCGAAACGAGGAGCGATTCCGCAGGAGCCACGGAGACAATGAAAGCAGCTACGGGCGATGGTCGATGGGAGTGCGGGCTCCGCCACGACCGCTGGGCCCCGCTCTCCGTTCTATGCGGCTTCCTCATTGGCCCGCCCGCATTTGCACAGACATCGCCGAAGTCGTTGCCGCAGAGCGGCAAAGTTATCCAGGGCGCTGCAACTTTCGGTAAGCCGTCGTCGAGCAGCCTGACGGTCCAACAATCCTCGAATCGCGCCGTCATCGACTGGTCATCGTTCTCCATCGGTTCGAGCCAAACCGTGAATTTCATTTTGCCGAGCGCCACGTCGGCAACCTTGAACCGCGTCACCGGATCAACGACTTCCGTGATCGCCGGCGCGCTGCACTCGAATGGCGAACTCTACCTCATCAATCCCAACGGCATCGAAATCACCCGTACGGGTGTGATCGACACCCAGTCCTTCACTGCCTCGGCCCTAGCGATCAAGGACGGTGATTTTTTGTCCGGGAGGGGTCTCTATACCGGCAATGGCCGTGCATCAGCGGTGACGAACCTGGGATTGATCACGGTCGGCACCGGCGGCACGGCGCTGCTGCTTGGCGGCACGGTCACGAACGCTGGGACGATCGTCGCGCCAAGCGGCAAGGTAGGGCTAGGCGCCGGCGAGTCGGTGACCGTGGATCTCGAGGGAGATCAATTTCTGACTGTGAATGTGCCGAGCGCGAACGTGCCACTGCTCAAGTCGCTGATTACAGAGTCCGGTCGCATCCAAGTCGATGGCGGCGGAGCCCCGCAGCGGGCGATGAGCAGTGCCGACGTGGCTCGCGCGGCAATCCGGGTGGACCACGAAGTCGTCGCCGGCAGCGTCACTGCGAGCCGGGACGGGTTCGACTTTGGTGGGGTCAGCTCAGGCAATGCCCGCGGGGGATCCGTGTCGATCGATGCCGGTCGCGGCGGGGGCGTAGACGTCACGGGCCAAATCAGCGCAACGAGCGCAGCCGGACCGGGCGGTTCGATCAGCATAACGGGAGAAAATCTCAGATTGGTCGGCGCAACCCTCGATGCCTCCGGGGCTGCGGGTGGCGGCTCAGTCCGGATCGGTGGAGATTTCCATGGACAGGGAACGCTCCCGGCGGCCCAGACCACGTCCATCGATATCGGCAGCACACTGCGGGCCGATGCGGGCAGCAGCGGCAACGGCGGCTCCGTGGTCGTATGGTCCGAGGGTAGTACCTTCGATGCGGGCCAAGTGTCCGCTCACGGGGGCGTGCAGGCCGGCAACGGCGGTCAGGTCGAGATCTCCAGCCATGACGTCCTGAACTTTGCCGGCCACGTCGATCTGGTCGCTCCCCATGGACAGACGGGCGGCCTGCTCCTCGATCCGTATAACGTGACCATCCAGACGGCCGCGGGCGCACCCGCCGACACGTGTAGCGCCGGCACCTGCACACCGTCGGGCAGCAATTCCATTCTAACCGTCTCAGCGCTGCAGACCGCGCTCGCCAGCAGCAACGTCACGGTCACCACGGGCGCCGCCGGCGGCGATGTCGGCAACATCGCGGTGTCCAATCCGGTCACCTGGTCGAGCGCCTACGGCCTAACACTGACCGCGGCAAAAAACATTCAGGTGAATGCCTCCGTCACCGCCACCGGTAGCGGCAGCTTAGCCCTCAATTCTACTGCCGGTTCGATATCGGTCTCGAGCGCGACGCTGTCCACGCAAGCGGGGAATTTGAATCTGAGCGCGCCCGCTTCGGGCGGCGCCACGGCGATCAATCTCACGGGCGCCACGCTCGCCGTGGGTGCGGGGACGGGCACGATGTCCGGTACCAGCTCGACGGCAAATGGTGTGGGATTTTCCGGCAGCTCCAGCCTGACTGCGGGCGCGGGGGGCTCTCTGTCCGCAACCGGGACGACATCTTCTTCTGGCATTGCAGTCGCCGTGCTGGCCCATGCCCACTTGACCACGGCGGGGAATGTCACATTGTCCGGCACGTCCTCCGGTTCGATCGGATTCCGCTGTTCTAGCGGCACGCTGACCGATTCGAGCGGCAACCTCGTCGTGAACGGAAACTCGCCATCGTCCAACGGGGTTCTCTTTTCAGGAAACTCGAGCGTCACCAATTCGGGCGGGGGCACGATCGCCTTCACGGGTATCAGCAGCTCGTACCGAGCTGTGGAACTCCTCTCCGGTGGAAACCTCACCGTGGCTGGGAACACGTCGTTTACCGGCACGTCCGGGACCGGCGGCACGGGCGTGTTCTTGAACACGTTTACCACCTTCGCCGTGACCAGGGGCAATGTCTCCGTGACCGCAAACAATACGGCGAACGGCGTGGGACTGCGGTTTGCATCATCAACCTCCAGCAATTCCGGGCCGGGAACCGTGTCTTTCAGTGGCACCAGCGCGACGAGTCAAGGCGTTCTGTTCACGAACGGTGATTCGCTCAGCAACAGCGGCGGAGGCGCGCTGACCGTCAGCGGAACCAGCGCCTCCGGTTCAGGCTTACAGTTCAACGGCGGCGCGACCTTGACCACAGCAGGACCCATGGCACTGACCGGAGCCTCGACCAATGCAACGGGTATGAATTTTTTGGGAGGTACCCTCACCACGTCGAGCGGCAATCTCACTCTGGGCGGCACCTCGTCCTCGAACTATGGCGTGAGCCTGTCGGGTACGAATTCGCTGTCCGCGTCCGGATCGGCTTCTGTGACCGTTAGCGGTAGCTCGTCCTCGGGGGGAGCGGCGCTGATAATCGCCAACGGGGCTTCGGTGACGAGTTCCGGACCGGTCACTCTCTCCGACACCACGGGCTCTCTTGCTGCGACGGCCGTCGACGTGGCAGGGTCCCTGACCGACAGCAGCGGCGTGCTGTCGCTGCGCTCCGTCACAGGCAACAGAGTCGTCGTGGACCCCACGGGTAGCGTGACGAGCAGCGGCAACGTCTCCATGAGCGGCGGTAGCCTCACGATCAACGGTGCGGTATCGGTCGGTGCCAACACACTGACTCTCGATTCCGGCGGCGCCGTGACGCAGAGCGCCGCGATTACCGCCGGTAGTCTCGCGCTTACCGGCGGCGGTAACTTTACGTTAACCAATTCAGGCAACAACGAGACCACACTCGCCGGCGTCGTCAACACTGCGCAGATCGTCGATTCAACCGGGTTGACCATCGGCACTGTCAATGCGACGCACGGCCTGACCGCGACGGGCACGCTCAACCTGCAAACTACCGGCGCGAGTTCGGACCTGACAATCGCCTCCGGAGCTACGGTATCGGCGTCAGGGAGCGGTAATGCTCTGGTTCTTGCCGCGGGGCGAAATTTTATCAACAACGATGGCGTTGGCGCCCTCTCCGTCGCGGGCGGAGGCCGTTGGCTGATATATTCGACAACGCCGTCCGGTGATGTATTCGGCAACCTGGACAGCACAAACGCGGCAATTTGGGAGGCCACGTATTCAGGCAACCCGCCAGCCAACATCGCGGCTAGCGGTAACCGGTATCTCTTCTCCTACCAACCTACCCTCACCTTCACATCCACCAATGCGTCGAAGGTTTACGGAAGCGACGCAACGTCCGCAACATCGGCAAGCTACACCGCCTCGGGATATCAAAATGCCGTCGCGGGCGCATTCTTGGGCGATGGCGCGGGCACAACGTTCACTGGCGCACCGGCCGTGACGTCTGTCGGCTCCGCGCCTACGGCCACCGTGGCCGGCAGCCCCTACGCCATCACTGTCGCCCAAGGTTCGGTGACGTCGATCGATAACTATGCGCTGAGCTTCCAGAGCACAGGCCAGCTCACTGTCAATCCTGCAACACTCACCGTCACCGCTTCAAATCAGTCGAAGACCTACGGTACCACGCTGGCTCTCGGCAGCAGCGCCTTCACCCAGACGGGCTTGGTGAATAGTGACTCTATTTCGGGGGTCACTTTGGCGAGCGCCGGCAGCCCGGCGACGGCGACGGTAGCCGGCAGTCCTTACGCGATCACCGCGAGCAACGCCGTGGGCAGCGGCCTGTCCAATTACTCGATCAGCTATGTGAATGGCAGCCTCGCTGTCAATCCCGCCAGCCTCACGGTCACCGCTTCGAATCAGTCGAAGACCTACGGCACCACGCTCGCTCTCGGCAACAGCGCCTTCACCGAGGTGGGCTTGGTGAACAGCGATACCCTGAGCGCCGTGACCCTCTCGAGCCCGGGCAGCCCGGCAACCGCGACGGTCGCCGGCGGTCCCTACGCAATCACGGCGAGCAACGCCGTGGGCACGGGTCTTTCGAACTATTCGATCAGCTACGTGAACGGCAGCCTCGCTGTCAATCCCGCAGCCCTCACCGTCACCGCTTCGAATCAGTCGAAGACCTACGGCACCACGCTGGCCCTCGGCAGCAGTGTCTTCACCGAGACCGGCCTGGTGAACAGCGATACCGTGAGCGCCGTAACCCTCTCGAGCCCCGGCAGCATCGCCGGCGCCGCCGTCGGCGGTCCTTATGCAATCATGGCAAGCAACGCCCTGGGCAGTGGCCTATCGAATTACCACATCAGCTACGTGAGCGGCGCGTTGATGGTCGATCCGGCCAGTCAGTCGAAGACCTACGACGCGACGCTCAATATGGCAATTTCCGGTGCGAAATGCGAAGAAATGGCGACCCCGCCTGGATCTTCCCAGACCTTCGCTGGGATGAGTGCGGATGTCATGGCGTTGCGCGCTCGGGCGCGCTGTGCTCATGCAACGCCACGAACCGGCGACTCAATAGATTGGCGGGCAATCACAGCCGCCCGCTCCTCGATGGCCATGCCTTCACTGCCGTGATCAGAGCGACGCTCGAGCAGCGCCCACCGCGGGCCGTTCAGTAGTCACTGAATGGTCAGCAAACCCGGCCGAGGATTGCCGTCGCCTGGCGCGCGATGACAGGAGGCGCATCCGGCCACGGGTCCGTGTGCAACGAGCCTGTCGTTCGGGTGGCGATGGCACTCGAAACAAAAGGCATGGAACCGGGCCTGAACGCCCACCTTCAGGTCGCTCCGCTCGCTCTTGTGGCACAGGATGCAACTTTCGAAGCCCTTGCCGTCGGCATAGTTGTGGTGGCAAATCAAGCAATTGACCTGCACATGCTTGCCGTGCGGAAAGTCCAGAGGCAAGGCGTTCTTGCGTGACGTCAAAGGTTCGCGCATTGCGGTGCCCGTGCTCATCAGCAATGCCGCGGTTGCGACCGAGGTCAATACCAAGGCGCGCGCGACCAGCGTTGAATGGCGGCCGAACACCAATCGGGGTTCTCGATCACCCGTAGTGCCCAAAAGCTTGCGCGGGCGGCGATGGCGCAACAGCATGAGCATGGCGCCCACAATCGCGCCAAGCATCAGCATACCGCGAGCCCGGCCGCCGGTGTAACGCCCGGTGGCAATGACGTGAGCCGCGATCATGGAAATGAGCAGGCCTCCCCCGATCACGTGGGTGGCCTGAAAGGCCCGATGACTGTGCCACAGGTGCCGTGTTACCGGGAACGCCGCGCTCGAGACCAACAGCAGCAATACCAGCGCCGCCAAGACACCGGCTGCGATGTAGATTGGCATGGAGGGCATCAGATATTCAATGACGTTTCGGTCCGCCAGTACGAGCCCGCCAACGTGCAACGTAACGGCACCGACCGCAGCCCAGCCGATAAAAGTATGCCGACGCAATGACACGAGGACCGGCGGCGAGGAATCACGCGGTCGGACCGGAGCGCCGCACAGGAAAATGCACAACAGCGACGCGACGAGTCCGGCTAGCTCCGATAATTCCCATCGGAGTCCGACGAAGCCGGAAAGTACCGGGAGGGCTGCAAGCAGGACGAGCGCCATCGCGAATAGCGCGTAGCGTTTATCGAAGCTGGTCCGGTCAGGCCTGATGGGCAGTCACCCGCGGTGACACTGGCGTTGCGATGGCATGAGCCCGAATACTACGCTGACCAGGCAGTGCCGACGACATCGTGCAGCACCACGAGCGAACACATTCAGGCTTCATTTGTGTGTCGATGCACCGAATTGGATCTCCGGGTTTTGTAATTTGCATCACGATGAAGCGCACAGCGAGCACGGTGTGAGCGTTGATGACAATTGTCAACGTGGACCTTGTCAGTGCCCGTGTCACACAGTAAAACTGATGTATTGCCTCAGAGTCGGAACTCCAACAGCTTAACTTGCAACAGTTTAATGATGACCCATCGGATCTGTGCGCCGACCATCAACGCGAACATCCTGGCCAACATCGTGCTGCAATTGCGTAGCCAAGGCGCCGCGGTCGATCGGTTGCTCCGCAAACACGTTGGCTATGCCGGCGGGTTCGCCGATCCGTCCGGGAAGATCCCATTGGCGCAATTCGTAAACTTCCTCGAAGGCGCAGCGCATGCCCTGGGGCATCCCGGGCTTGGCGCCCAATTGGGCGCTCGATCCCGCATGGAAGATCTCGGCGTCATCGGCCTGATGCTGCTCGCCTCCACGAATCTGCAAGTCGCTTTGGGCCAGCTGCGAGAGTTCTTTCCTGTGCTGCAAGGCGCTACTCGCGTGGAGCTCAATGCCCGCTGTGCGATGCCGGAGTTCACCTACCAGATACTGGATCCCACCATCTGGCCCCGGCGTCAGGATGCGGAGTTCACGCTGTCCGCGACCTGTTCCGCCATTCGCTCCCTGCTTGGGGAGCGCTGGAGTCCCGTCGAGGTCCATTTTGAGCACGATCGCGCGCGGCGCGATTCACCCGATGTGGATACCACGCACTTGGATATTTTCCGCGCGCCGGTGCTGTTCAACCAGTCTGCAAATCGGTTGATTCTCGATCCGCGAGACCTGGTGAGGCCGATGGCCCCGCGTGGCGAGGGAATGGTGCCCCACCTGGAGCGGCACCTCAAGGATTTGATGCGCACCAATGAGACCACCTTCGACAGCTGCGCTTCCCAGGCCTCGCACATCATCTCCAAGCGCCTGGGACATGCGGATCTTGAAGTCCACAGCATCGCGGCAGAAATGGGATTGTCGTCGCGGACGCTGCAGCGCCGCCTAGCCCAGGAAGGCACCTCCTTGCGCGATCTCGTCCGTCGACATCGCTCTCATATCGTCGACAGATTATTGAAGGATCCCAAGACCAAGATGACCGTAATCGCCCATGATGTGGGTTATTCCGACGCGACGACCTTTTCGCGTGCGTTCAAGATCTGGAGTGGAGAAACGCCGCGCGATCACCGTGTCGCGCGCGTACGGCGGTAGACCCGCCAACAGCAGCCTCTGCGGCCCACCATACGCATTGGTTGCGTGTCTCCCACAAGCCGCACGTGGAAGAGCGATCTTGCGGCGGCTCCATACGCGAATGCGCCGTGGCGCGAATTGCAATGTTAATGGCGCGATTTGGCGAGCGCGGGCGGCGAGTGCTCTGCCAGTCTCTAGCCGCTGGTGGGATGAAAGGGGGATAGCCGAACCGAAAGCGAAGCTGCGGGAGAGTAGTCCATGATTGAGCATGTTTGCGCACGACTGTTTCGGGCGGGATCGCTGGCGTGCATGTTGATCGCTGCCTCTCCAGCCCTCGCCAAGGGCCCGATCGAATCGGACGTCAGTGACGTCGCTACGCTCAAACCCAACGGACCGCACCGTTTCTTCACCAGTGGATTTCGCAATCCCTACTTCGGTATCTTCGATGCCGATTCCGGCAAGATGGAGGGCAGTATCCCGGCTGGTTACGTCGCCAATCTGGCGATTGCCCCGGACAACAGCAATTTCCTCGTATCGGAAACCTACTGGACGCATGGCGCCCGCGGTCAGCGTCAAGACTTGGTGACGATATGGGATGCGAAGACGCTGACGCTGGTGAAGGAAATCCCATTGCCTGGCCGTGCCTTGGTCGGGGGCAAGATTCACAATTTCCAGTTGAGCGCCGACGGTTCGAAAGCCTACGTATACATCATGCTCCCGGCCTCTTCAGTGGTGTGGCTCGATCTCAAGAAGCAGGTGGTCGGCGGCACCGTCGAGATCCCGGGCTGCGCTCTGATCTTCCCGTGGGGTGGTTCGAATTTTGCGTCGCTTTGTGCCGATGGCTCACTGGCAATGGTCGATGTGGGCAGTTCGGGGCGAGCCGCGGTAACCCACAGCAAACCGTTCTTCGATGGTGCCAACGATCCGATTTACGAGAACAGTTTCATCGACCCGCCGACGGGCAAGGCGCTCTTCCTCTCTTACACGGGCTTGGTCTATCCGGCGAAGCTGGGCCCTGACGCGGTGATCGAGAAGCCCTGGTCGATTCAACAGGCCGCAGGCTTTGCACCCAGCGGCACCGGCGTACAAGAGCTCGCATGGCGGCCGGGCGGCGGTCAACCGGCGGCATATCACAAGGCCAGCGGCAAGTTGTTCGTGCTGATGCATATGGGTACCTACTGGACCCACAAGCAAGGCGGTACCGAGGTGTGGGTGCTCGACACCAACACCAAGAAACTCATCAAGCGCATCCCTCTGCAGCCGATCCCCACCAGCGGACTCGCCAACGACCGTCCGCCCCTCTACGCAACCATCGGTGTTTCCCAGGATTCGGAGAAGCCGCTGATATATCTCGTCAGCGACGAAGGCGGCGGCGACGTGGTCATGGACGCCGGCTCCGGGGAGATCCTGCGCAAGGTTGAGTCTGCGGGCGGGGAATCTGTCCTGGTTACCGGCAACTAGTTGAGATCCCCATGAATGAGATCGCCCTTGCTATCCGCGTCCTGGTGGCACTCGTCTTTCTGACCGCCGCGCTCGGCAAGACTCGCCACCGCCTGGCGTTTCAGGGCGTGGTCGCCAACTACCGGCTGATACCGGATTTCGCGGTTCCCACGTTCGCGCTGCTGTTACCCCTTGTCGAAGCCGCGGTCGCTGCGGCATTGCTCTTCGCTCCGCCCTCCTGGCCCGAAGTGAGCGCCGCCGTCTTGCTGATCCTGTTTGCTGCAGCGATGGCCATCAATATCAGCCGCGGGCGGCGCCGCATCGATTGCGGCTGTTTCCAGAGCGCGCTCAAACAGACCCTGAGCTGGACTCTCGTGGGGCGCAATGTGGGACTGGCATTGCTGCTCGCAGTACCAGCCACCGTTTCGGAAGCCGCACTGCCGGATCTGGGCGCGGTCGAGGCCCTGTTGATAGGCACGGTGCTGTTCGTTCTTTTGCAGAGTATGAATATTTTGTGGAGTGTGGTGCCTGCCTGGCGGCAGCGCGGCCCGCTTGCCACTGGAGATGGAAAATGACGGCGATGACTTTGTCGATTTGGTTGCTGTGGGTTGTGGTGATTAGCCTCGCCCTCACTGTTCTAGCGCTGGCGCGTCAGATCGGCGTGTTGCACGAGCGCGTGGCCCCGGCCGGCGCGCTGCTCAGTGGGACGGGTCCCGGCGTCGGCGAACCCTCACCGGTACTGGAAGTCCATGCAATGGGCGGCAATGCGGTGACCGTAGGCGGTAGTCTCGCCGCGGGCAGAGCGCTGCTGATGCTCTTCGTGTCGCACACCTGCCCGATCTGTAAAAAGCTCATCCCGGTGGCGCAGGACTTCACAAAAACCGAACGGCTGGAGGTGCTCTTCGTCGGCGATGGTGAGGCCGCAGAACAGAAGAAGCTGATCGCGCAGTTCGGCATCGACAGCAAGCGCTTCGTCAACGGTTCGGAAATCGGCCTCGCGTACCGGGTCGACAAGCTGCCTTATGCCGTTCTGTTGGATAACGAGGGATTGATCGCGGCCAAGGGGCTCGTGAACAGCCGTGAGCATCTCGAGAGCTTGATCATCGCCAAGGAGAGCGGCTTTGCCACCCTGCAGTCCTATCTCATGGCTCAACCGGAGGCCGCGCGATGACATCGCCTTTCGACAAAATGAGTGAGCGGCTCACCCGCAATCTGGCCCGCTTCTCGTCGCGCCGCAGTTTTCTCTCGAAGCTCGGCGTCGCCATGCTCGCGGCGCCCGCGTTCCCCTTGCTGCCGGTGGCGCGAACCGCCAGGGCTGCAGAACCGAAATCCGCCGGGCCGAAAACGGACTTCGAACTGCACTCTCAAGCGACCGACGACACGAAGTGCAATTACTGGAAATACTGCGGCTCAGATGGGGTCCTGTGTAGTTGCTGCGGTGGCGGACATCATACCTGCCCCCCCGGTGCAGAGCCCTCTCCCATCTCCTGGATCGGCACTTGCGTCAATCCGGAGGACGGTAAGTCGTTTGTCATCGCGTATCGGGATTGCTGCGGCAAACCCATGTGCGGCGCGGGTAAATCCTGTTGGTGCGACAACTCCGACCGCGAGCTGCCTACGTACAGGTCCTCTCTCAACAACGACATCATCTGGTGCTTCGGAAATTCGTCAGCTACTTATCACTGCTCGACTGCAGCACTGGTCGGCGAGGCGAAGTAAATCGCTTCCTCGGCGAGGGGCGGAGAACGCGGCAGCCGTTGCCGGCAAGCGATGTTCGGCGCTCTCGTGCTGGCACTCGCAGGGCTTCCGGCGTACGTGCGCGCGGGGAGGACGGAAGTCCTGACGCCCCGCGCGAATTACCTGCTGAATTGCGGCGGGTGCCACGGCCTCAACGGAGTGTCAAATTCGCGGCTCGTTCCCGACCTCAAGGATCAGGTGGGATTTTTTCTGAATCTGCCGGAAGGCCGGCGTTACGTAGTTCGTTTGCCCAACGTGGCTTTCTCCATGACGACGGACGAGGCATTGACCGGCCTGGTGAACTATGTGGTGTTCACCCTCGGGGGCGCCAATGTACCCAAAGGCGCCAAGCCGTACACCGTGCGCGAGGTATCGCACCTTCGCAGAATTCCGCTGACCGAGGTCAGCCTCGTACAGACGCGCCAGGAAATGGTCCGGATTCTCATAGATCGATACCACGCGACTACGGACCTTCGCCTCTACGGCGGAGGTGACTACGGAACCTCACAGTAATCATTTGGAGCGAGAAGCCATGAAGAAAATCTACCGTATGCCTGAGGCCTTCGAGCCGCTCCTCACCTTCACCATGGCGACGCTCGTAGTCGGTCTCCTCACGGTAGTGCCGGCTTGGGCGGCACCGGTGGATGCTGACAACGACAACGGCGGCATCGAGCAAATCATCGTCACGGCCAACCGGCGCGCGGAGGATCTGCAAACGGTCCCAGCGTCGGTATCCGCCATCACGTCCGAGCAACTCAAGGATCTCGGCATTACCTCGACCACCGGAATCGCCCAGTACGTGCCCGGGGTACAACTGATGAGCGTCAATAGCAACACCGACAATTTCTTCTCGATCCGCGGCGCGACCCAAAACGATTACGCGGAGCACGAAGAGAGCCCGGTAGCCGTCTACATGGACGGTGTCTACCTCAGTCAGGCAGCCGGTACGTCCGCCTTGCTGTTCGACACCGAGCGTGTCGAAGTGCTGCGCGGACCGCAGGGTACGCTATTCGGCCGCAACGCCACCGCCGGATTGGTACAGTACATTTCCAAGGCGCCCACCGATCATCCGGACGGTTATTTCGAGACCTCGTACGGCAACTACAATGCCAATCACACCGAGCTCGCGTTCGGCGACGGGATCTTGCCGGGTTTGTCGTTCCGCATCTCGGCGGCGAACGACTACATGGATCCCTACATGACCAACGCCCTGTATCCGGACAAGGGCGGCGGCAACAGCAACAGCCGGGCGGCCCGCCTGCAGTTGCTGTGGAAACCCAACGACTCGTTCGACGCGAACCTCAACCTGCATGGGGTGATCCTGAACGACCGTGCCGGTCTGTATAAATTCCTGAACGTCTACCCCGATCCGAACAACCACGGGCTCGCGACTTATCTCCCGTCCAACCTCGATTTCTGGGGCACCTGCCCCGGCTGCGACATCATTGGGTACAAACAGCCCGCGTATTACAACTACTACACCAGCGCGGCCGACATCGTGGGCTACAACAAGGAACACATGCTGGGCAGCACGCTCACCATGCATGGGCACTTCAGCGATCTGACTCTGACATCGATCTCCGATTTCAGTTTCTACTACAAGGACTACAACGAGGACAGCGAGAGTTCGCCGCAGGACCTCGTCGAGTTCTGGACCGGCGTGGACACGAAGCAGGTTTCGCAGGAACTCCATCTCGATAACGGGGGCGACGGGCGGCTGCGCTGGGTCACGGGACTATATTTCCTCAAGATGAACGGCAAGTACGTATCGGGCGGCGGACAGGGCGATGCGTATTACGCGCTCATTCCCTTCGGACCCGCCCCCGGCGACGAGCAGCGCTACACGATCGACACCAAATCCTGGTCTGAATTCGCGCAGGCCGAATTCGACGTGGTGAAGGATCTGACGTTGACCGCCGGAGCCCGCTGGAGTACGGAAGAGAAGACATTCAACTACGGCTACATCGCCCAGTCGACCGGCTTCAAGGGTGGCCCCGATATCGAACCGGTGCCATATTTTCAGATCGACCCGGCCCTTGACGGGGACGCGGCCCGCGTACACAAGGGTGACTGGTCTGGCAAGGTGGCGCTCGACTATCAGGTCTCGGACCGCATCATGCCCTACTTGAGCTGGAACAAGGGCCTGAAGGCCGGCGGCTTCAGCGCGGCCGGCAACCCGTCTCTTCCCATCAACCTGTTCAAGTTCGACGAGGAAAAACTCTACGCCTGGGAGGCCGGCATCAAGACCGAGGGCTTCGACCATCGTGTGCGCTTCAATGCCGATGTCTTCAAGTATTCCTACGTCGGTTATCAGGCATTCAACACCGTCGGCATCTTCAGTTACATCACCAACAATCCCGGCAAGATGCGGGGTGGCGAAGCGGAATTGACCGTCGTACCCATGACCGGGCTCACCCTTCGCGCCGGTGTCGCGCTCCTGGATGCGTGGATCGAAAACATCGCCCTGCCGGATGGCACGGTCGCCAACGTCCGCCCCTCGCAGGCTCCCCGTACCAACATCACCAGCGCCATCAACTACCACTTCAACCTTTGGGACAAGGGAACGATGCAGGTGGGCGCGGATTACAGCTACCGCAGCCTCCTTTACTACTCACTGCTGAATGACCCTGCTTCACAGCAGGGAGGGTACGGCCTGCTCAACCTGCGCGCCGAGTACACGACGCCGGACGGCCACTGGAGCTTTAGGCTCCACGGTGAGAATGTGCTGAACAAGGAATATTTGAACAACTCCATCGTCACGGGCTCGATCGGCTTTGGCCAGGGTTCGCCGGGCATGCCGGTAACGTATGGCATCCGAGTCAGCTACCATCTTTGATGCAGTGGGAAGAGTATGCCGCGCCTTCGCATAGAGAAGTCACTCGAACGGATCGCCGATCGCTGAGCATACCGCGTTGTCGGTCAGGCGATTCGACCGACGCTCGATTGGAGCGGCCTCACCGCCCGCCTCGTCCATCCTCTACAATGGCTCACACCGGTTGCCGCCGCCTCCCCGGGGCGTCAGGCAACTGAGCCGGAGGAGTTCATTCGATGTCATCGCGCCGCAAAGGGAAGGGATTGACCGGCTGGCCGATCAGAATGCAAACGCTGCGGTGCGGACAACTCCGAAATCGCGTGTCCTGCGCCGCGCTGCTGGCACTGGCGCTCGTATCGACGCTCGGCTGCTCTGCCACCGCGACTCGCCTGGGGCTGCGGGTTCGCTTGGACAGCGTACCGGTGACTGCCGTATCGGCATCACTCGTCAACAAGCGCGGCGGATCGATGGTGAGTGCTCTGGGGCCGGGACAGTCGGCGCAACTCGTGGTCGTCGCCAGGACTCGAGATGGCCAGCAATTTGCCACTGTGGGTAGCGGTCATGGCAAAGTCGCGTTGGATAATTACACGATCGAGGCCGCCGTCATCCAAGTCAGTAAAAGCGGTACCGTTTCGTTGTCCTCGGATCCGCGCGTCAGCGACGGCAAGGTGGGGCACCTTCGCATCACCCCCGTTGCCCACCCTGACGTGGTCGCTGAGATCGATATTCCCGTGCGTTACGACATGGCATTCAGCGCTGATTTTTCTGGCGTGGACGGTGCGAAGGGATTCGATGGAACGGACGGGTTCACTGGCAGTTCAGGCGCCGATGGGAGGCCTGCCATGGTCGATCCGACCACCGGAGCACTCGGCACTCAGGGGCCCGGTGGCAGAGGCTCCGATGGCGGCAACGGTGGTGACGGCAGCAACGGGCAGGACGGCACCTCGGGAGGGGCGGTTCACCTCTGGATACGGCTGGAATCCGGCACGACACCGCTGCTGCAGATCAAGGCAAGCAGCGGAAGCCGTCAGTCCTTCTATCTCGTAGACCCCAACGGCGGCTCACTTCGTGTCATCGCCAACGGCGGGGCCGGGGGTCGCGGTGGCTCGGGAGGCAAGGCAGGCCGGGGTGGATCGGGAGGCGTGGGATTCCCCAACGGACCCAGCGGCCTCGACGGGCAATCGGGTTGGGACGGCCGGGCCGGAGCGCACGGTGCGGCTGGTACGATCACTATCTCAGTCGATCCGAGGGCCCAGCCTTTCATGAAATGTATCAGTTGGTCGAACTACAGCGGAGGAGGCGTGGCGGGTCCGGCGCCAAAGATCATCCCAGAGCCGGTCCCCGCGCTCTGGTAGGGTGGCGCGGCTGAAAGCATGCCGAAGATGGAACGATGCGCGGAGGGTGCGGCCGCGGGCCGACGACTTACGCGCGGGACACGCCAAAAGCTATTCATCGGTGTCGTCGTCAATCGAGCGACTATGATCTTCGTTGGCATCACGGGCGGTCATTGCGGATACCAACCTCCTTGAATATTGAGCGGTGATCGCTCATTATGCAAGGTATGTTGAACCGGCCTCAACTCTTAGCCAGGCTGCGTGCCGGCCTAAGGACGGGGCCTGCGGTGCTACTGCTTGGTCCCCGGCAGTGCGGCAAGACCACACTCGCGCGACAGATGGCAGGGGAGTCGCAGAGTACTTATTTCGATCTGGAAAATCCGATCGATGTGGCCCGGCTGTCTGAACCTATGACGGCGCTCGAATCATTGCGCGGCCTGATCCTGATTGATGAGGTGCAGCGTCATCCCGATCTCTTCCCGGTTCTCAGGGTATTATTGGACCGCAAGCCGATTCGGGCGCGTTTTCTCATTCTGGGCAGCGCATCGCCGGAGTTACTACGCCAGAGTTCCGAAACTCTGGCGGGCCGGATTGCCATTGTCGAGATGGCCGGATTCACGCTCGAAGATCTCGACCGCCCGAATCTCGACCGATTGTGGTCGCGCGGCGGCTTTCCGCGCTCGTTCCTGGCGCGCACGGAAGCTGCGAGCACCGCATGGCGTGAGGATTTTATCCGCACTTTCCTTGAACGCGATTTGGCTCAACTCGGGGTGCAAGTGCCCTCGGGCACGATGCGCAGATTCTGGACCATGACAGCGCACTACTCAGGTGGCATATGGAACAGCTCGGAGATTGGGCGATCCTTAGGCGAGGCTCATACGACCGTCAAGCGCCACCTCGACGCTTTATCCGGCGCGCTTGTTGTGCGCGTGCTCGAGCCTTGGTATGCCAACGTCGGGAAACGGTTGGTAAAGTCCCCGAAGGTCTACATTCGGGATTCGGGACTCCTGCATACGTTGCTCGGAATAGGCGATCGCCGGCAACTCGATGGACATCCCGTGGTGGGGGGATCATGGGAGGGGTTCATCATCGAGCAACTTCTTGCTCATTTACCCAAGGCGAATTCCTATTTCTGGCGAACGCAGGCTGGAGCGGAACTAGATCTGCTGCTGTTTCTGAAGGGACGGCGTATAGGAATAGAGATAAAACGCGCTGATGCACCGAAGATGACGCCGTCGATGGCTTCCGCGCTCAAAGACCTTGGACTACATCGGTTGTTGGTAGTTTACCCAGGCTCGGTGCGCTATACGCTCCGTCCCAACGTTGAAGTGATGTCGCTGGCGCAGTGCGTGGCCGAGCTTGCTTGACGCAGCGATTTACGAGCGTCTAGCCAATCCTTCGGAGCGGCCGATGACCGCGTTTTCATTCGAATGCGGGAGTGGATCGGAAAAGCCTTCAAAGGCACTGCTCGGATTCCATTCTTGAAGACTATAAACCCGCTTGCCGCGCAATCCCGTTATGCCCTCGTTCCATGCGAGAAGCATTCGCTTGCCGATAACCTCGAAAGCAGCGTATCGGGTCATCGCTTCTCGCACACGAGGCGCGATCTCAGAGACCGCGTCACTAATCGATTCGACGATTTCGACCTGTGCTTTGACGGAAACGCCAAACGTAGCGGCGATGAACTTTCCGAGACTCTTACCCGGACTCCAGGTTTTCTTTCCCATGAAGCTGATGCCGGGAGGATTTTGTTGGTATCCAGCGTACGCGACTGTTGTAATCATATCGTACGCCGGCGAAAGGCGAACATCAGCCCGCGACGTATAGAGCAGCGCGAGATTCTTCGCGT
>JALYHU010000059.1 GCA_030776345.1 Pseudomonadota bacterium
CGGCAGACCGGCAAACCCTGTGCCACCTGCCATACGGTCGCTTACGGTCCGGCACTCACTTCGTATGGACGACAGTTCAAGTTGAACGGCTATGTTTGGGGCGATGCCAAGCAGGTCATACCGCCGCTCGCGCTGATGGTGCAGGGCGGATTCACCCACACGTCCAAGGATCAGGTCGACCAGCCGGCACCCCATTTTGCCGTCAATGACAACTTGTCGGTCGATCAGGTCAGCGGATTTTATGGCGGGCGCATCACCTCAAAGGTCGGTGCGTTCGTTCAGGTGACGTACAGCGGCGAGGACCGACATTATCACTGGGACAACCTGGACGTGCGCTACGCGCACTCGACGACGATCGGCGACAACAGCATCGTGTGGGGAATCTCGCTGAACAATAACCCGTCGGTACAAGATCTTTGGAATTCCACTCCCGGGTGGGGATTTCCATACATTGCCTCCGCACTCGCACCCACCCCGGCCGCGAACCCCGTCATCGGCGGGGGCCTTGCGCAACTGGTGTTGGGCGCCACGGCCTACGCGATGATCGATGATCATGTCTATCTCGAGGCCGGCGGCTATCGCGGTCTCGCCGATCACTGGCTGAGCCGAGCCGGCATCGGTGCCGATGCCAACCCTCATCTGGACGGCCTATCGCCGTACTGGCGTGCGACCTGGCAGACCGATATGAACCCGCACTATTTCTCGTCCGGTGTGTTCGGCATGAACAGCAAGTTCCAGCCCGATCCGAGCGTACCGCTGACGGATCGATTCAACGACGTGGGCTTCGACGCGACCTACCAGTACACCAACGATCCCCAGGCGCTCACGGCTCAGCTTACGTTGATCCACGAAAAGCAGTTGCTCGACGCGGGCTTCGCCGCGGGAAGCGCCGCGAACAACCGCAATCATCTGGATACGATGAATCTGAACGTCACCTACGCCTATCGGCAGACGTGGGCGGCGACGCTGGGATTTTTCGACGCCAAGGGCAACACCGACCTTGGCCTCTACGCGCCGGGGCCGGTCTCCGGCAGCCTCAATGGCTCGCCCGACAGCCGCGGCTACGTGGCGCTGCTCGAATACATTCCGTTCGGCAAGCTCGACTCCTTCGGATCTCCGTGGCTGAACGTGCGGGTGGGATTGCAGTACACCGCCTATCAGCGCTTCAACGGCGCGGGCAACAACTACGACGGCTTCGGCCGTTCCGCCTCCGACAACGACACGCTGTTCGGGTTCTTTTGGTTCGCAATGTGAGGTCAAATGTCATGAAATGTATCTGCAGCGCCGCCCTTCTGCTGGCCGCCGCCCGCGTAGCCACGGCCGATGTTTGTCAGCTGAGCGTCAATGCAACGGACCAGATGCGCTTCGAACAGCAGACGTTACAAGTCGATGCGCAGTGCACCGAAGTGGAGGTAACGCTGCACAACACGGGGAAATTGCCGGCGAATGTCATGGGCCATAACTGGGTCCTCACCAAGACGGCCGACATAGCCTCGGTCGCCAACGCCGGAATGAGCGCGGGGCTCGGGAACAACTATCAGAAACCCGGCGACACGCGCATCGTCGCCGCCACCAAGATCGTCGGGGGCGGCGAGAGCACCGCGGTCCGCTTCTCGACCGGACAGCTCGTGGCCGGGTCGAGCTATAGCTACTTCTGCTCGGCGCCGGGACATTTCAGTATCATGAAAGGACGCTTCGTGTACAACGCGTCCGCTTCGCCCGCGGTGGCGAAAATTTTCCCGTAGGGTGGTCACGGAGACCCGGAATCGCGCGCCGCCAGGCGCGTGAACTCGGCTTCGAGCGAATCGACCCGTGCCAGATATGCGCGCGGATCGTGATCTCCGCACAGCTGTCCGGGTGCGAAGTGAAAGCCGTGCCGGGCATACAGATCGCCCGCCCCCGCGCCGCATAGATGGATGGCCGCCGCCAAGTGCTGCTTTTGCCGACGCGAGGCGCCGTATATTCCATGGCGCGCCAGCGTACTTTCCACGTGCAGGTCCAGGTAGGCCGCAGTCAGTTCGACCGCATGGCTCGGGATGACGCGAAAATAAAGGCTATTGAACCAGCACGAATGCCAGTCCTCCCAGGAACCTTCCGCGACGACGGCATGCTCGTGAATGCAAAATCTACGGGCTTCTGCGAAGGTGCCGTCGGTCATCTGATACATCCCAACCGAACTCGACGCCGGCCGATACACTTCGAACGGCTTGATTCTCCACGACCAGCGCCAGTACGTGCGCGCGACCGGGTTGCCGGCGCCCTCCGCTTGCGCAAGCGCTGCGAGGAACTCGGGCGAGATCGACGCGGTGGCGTACTCGTGAAAGATCGGCGCGTAGCTGCGCCATGTCTCGGCGGGGGTCTTGAACAGCGTCCCGCTGACTGGAAAAAACAGCTCCGAGGGCTTACGGACGACCTGGTATATCCAGTTGACGGTGAGCGACAGCGTCAGCAACGCGATGGCGACGATGGGAACCTGGACGGCGCGCGGCGCGCCGCCGAATATCCGACGCCAGCGGCGGCGGTTCTTCGCTTTCGGCAATAGCCGCGCAAACAGCGCGCGCGTTGTGCGCTTTCGTCTCGCCATCTCGATACTTTGGCAGGAGTCGCCGCGTGCGTGTGCCTGAGATCAACGACCGCGGGCACACGATGCGTGGGCGCCTCAGCTCAGGAGGGGATGTCCCTTGGGCAATTGATGTGCATACCATAGCGTCAACCGGTGGCGGATGGTCTTTTCGCCTACCTGCTCTTCGGGCATGGGCGCGATGATCTTGTCGTGCACCAGCAGGCGATAGACGTACAGTGCCTTGTCGCTGGCCGAATCCGTCGCCTCGAACTCCACCGCTCCGCGCCCTTCCGCATATTGGATACCGGCCAGTAGAGCGGCCTTGAACAATTCCGCTGCATGCTTTGTCTTTTTCATTGCGAACGCCGTTACGCTGGGTCGACCATTGTGCACGAACGCGCGCGGCCGGCGGGCTCAAGATGCCGGCGCGTAGGACCAGCGTACCGACCAAGGCTGCCAAACGCCGCTCTCGTGCGGCTTGCCCTCCTGCCACAGGGTGCGATCGGCGCCGGCGGCCGGACCGGGTACCCCTTCGCCGGAAAGATTCGCGGCCAGCCTCAGTTCCGCGCCGCCTTCCAGCCGCCAGCGCACGGCCACGGCCGCGAGGCCTACGACATCGAAGCGACCGGCGTGCGCTCCGATCAGGGGCAGCAACGGCACCAGAACCTCGCGCCGCAGGGCGAGCAGGCTCCGGTAATGCCGGTGCCAAGCGGCATGCTCGGGTTTCTGCAAATCAGCCCAAGCCAGCTTGGCCGACGCAAACGTACTCACGGCTTGCGGATCCGGTATGCGCGCGCGCATGGCCTCATCGCGGAATTCGGGAAATTTTGCGAACTCCAAGCGTCGCCCTTTGCGGACGGCCTCGGCGAGTTCGCCGTGAAAATCGCAGAAGAAGGGAAAGGGCTGAGCGGCGCCCCACTCCTCTCCCATGAACAGCATGGGCACTTGCGGCAGCAACAGATAGAGAGCCACGACGGCGCGCACGGCCTCGGGCGGGGCGATCGCAGTGAGACGCTCACCGAAGGCGCGATTGCCGATCTGATCATGATTCTGGATGAAGGCGACGAAAGCCGTGGGCGGCAGTATGGCACTGGCTGTGCCGCGCGGCGCCCCGCGAAACCGCATCATCTGCCCCTGAAACGCGAAGCCTTCGGCCAGTGCGCGTCCGAGCTTCTCGGTGTCGCCCAGATACTCCTCGTAATAGCCCTTGTCCTCGCCGGTGGCCGCCACGTGCAGCACGTGATGCACGTCGTCGTTCCATTGCGCGGTGTAATCGAGGGGCCTTGCCGCCGCGTCGCGCATCAGCCGGCGCGATTGGTTCTCCTCGTTCTCCAGTACCAAATGCACCTCACTGTGCGCGGCACGAACCCGCTCGGTGAGTTCGTCGAGCACGTGGGTGCTGCCGTCGTCGAGGATGGCATGAACGGCATCCAAGCGCAGACCATCGAGACCGTACTCCTCGATCCAATACAACGCGTTGTGAATGATGAACTCGCGCACCGGCCCGCTATGCGGACCATCGAAGTTGATGGCGGCGCCCCACGGAGTCTTGTGGCGATCGGTGAAAAAGGCCGGCGCATATACCGGCAGATAGTTCCCATCCGGCCCGAAATGGTTGTACACCACATCGAGCAATACCATGATGCCGCGCGCGTGCGCCGCGTCCACCAATGCCTTGAAATCCTCCGGCCGCCCGTACGAGGAGTCCGGCGCATAGGGCAACACCCCGTCGTAGCCCCAATTGCGCCCGCCCGGGAAATCCGCGACCGGCATGATCTCGATGGCCGTGACGCCCAGTGCCGCCAAGTGGTCGAGCCGAGCTATCGCCGCGCGGAATGTGCCGGTCGTGGTGAAGGCGCCCACGTGCAGTTCGTATACGACAGCCTCGTGCCACGGGCGTCCGGCCCAGGGTGTGTTCCAGACATAGCCCGCCGGATCGATGACTTCGCTCGGCCCATGCACATCCTCGGGTTGAAAGCGGGAGGCCGGATCGGGCACGCGCAGGCCGTCGGGCAGCACGAATCGGTAGCGGGTTCCCGCGCCCGCC
>JALYHU010000060.1 GCA_030776345.1 Pseudomonadota bacterium
CCGGTACCCGTCTCCGCTCGCAAATACGCGTCCTTCCCGGCAGCGAGCGGCGGAATTGCGGCGATTTGAATGGGGCTGGGGTCGGATATCTGTTGCTTCGCGAGCGCAGCTATGAGTTCCGGTGGCACCGACAAATCGGTAAACTTCATGAAATCGAACTCGCTACGGTAGCCAGCAACACGTTCTTATCGCGCGGGATGTTTGCTAGACGGGCGGTAATTCTAACAGTTTTGCCTCTGTCACCCCGTCGGGGCGGTAATGAGGCGACGCCCACCTCGGCATGCATCATCCAACCGACGGTAAGGGCCCGACGGATGCCTCTAAATACCGAAATCACCCGCTCGAACACCTTTGAACTAGCGAATGGCGCTGAACGGCATGGCGAGAGTGACCGCATTGCCTCAGGTGAAATCTTACTAATAAATTTCGCTGCCTCATTGGAAATGTAACCATTGCTGTCCTCAACAAGAGGTCAGTCACCATGGATACCGAACTCACCCATGCAGCACGAATTGAACTGGCGCACTCGTTGCGACGACGCTACCAGACAGCATCGAGCAGAGCAAAGAAGCAGATTTTAAGCGAATTCATCGCCGTCAGTGGCTACCATCCCAAGTACGCGATCCACTTGCTCAATGCCGCAGAGGCTGCGGCCCCGGCCCGACATGGTCGGGTGCGCCGTACGATTTACGACGACGCTGCGAAGCAGGCGCTGATCGTGCTGTGGGAGGCATCCGATCGGATCTGCGGAAAGCGGCTACAGCCGCTGCTGCGTATCTTGTTGCCGGCACTTGAGCGGCACGGCCACTTGAAGCTCGAGGAGACGATCCGGGATAAGGTTATGGCTATGAGCGCCGCTACGATCGATCGGCTGCTGCGGGCGCCGCGCAATGCGACTCGCACGAAGAAGCTGCGCCGCGTGACGCCGGAGATCCGCCGCCGCATTGCGGTGCGAACCTTTGCCGACTGGAACGAACCACCCCCCGGCAGCATGGAAATGGATCTGGTCGCACACTGTGGAGACATGAATCGGGGCAGCTTCGTGCATAGCCTCGTACTGACCGATATCGCGAGTGGCTGGACCGAGTGTGCGCCGCTGGTCGTACGTGAAAGTACATTGCTAGTGGAAGCGCTGGAGCGCGTGCGGCTGGGATTGCCGTTCACACTACGAGCGCTGGACGTCGATAACGGCAGTGAGTTCGTGAACGAAACGATGATCCAGTATTGCCTTCGCAATGGCATCGAGCTCACCCGCTCGCGGCCGTATCGCAAGAATGACCAAGCCTGGATCGAACAGAAGAACGGCGCCATCGTGCGCAAGCTGTTGGGTTATCGCCGGTTCGAAGGGATCGCTGCGGCACAGGTGCTCACGCGTCTTTATGGGGCATCGCGACTGTTCGTGAACTTCTTTCAGCCCTCTTTCAAATTGGCCGAGAAACACAGACAGGGGGCGCAGGTAACCAAGCGATACCATCCGCCCCGGACGCCGTGCGAGCGACTATTATTGGCGGAATCCGTGTCCGATGCCATCAAGGTGAAGCTGCGCGAGGTGGGCAATGCACTCGATCCACTTCATCTGCTCGAAGAGGTGCGCGCCATGCAAAGCCATCTGGTTGTGCTTGCGGATGGCGGCAAGTCTCATGCGTCGAGCACGGGTGAGCCGGATCTCTCGGCGTTCCTGGCAAGCCTCTCAAGCGCTTGGCGAGCTGGAGAAATCCGTCCGACCCACTCCACCGAGGCTAAGCCGCGGTATCTGAGGCGCATCCAGAGCCTTGCTCACCGTGACACCGTCGCTCCACAACAGGTGGCTCCGCCTTCTCCGCAGAAAGTCGTGCAGATGGAAGCGAAACCGGCCGCCCTCCCGGATCGGTCATCCATGCCTCAGTTGGATCCAGAGACTGAAAGGCAGTGCGAACTGCAGCGACAAGAGTTTGCAAGACGCCACATCCAGCGGCGTCACGCGTTTACACTGATCTGGCCGTTAGTGTGTCGCCGGCTTGAGGCACGGCCGAACATCAACGCATCCGAGCTATTTGATGAGCTGCGCGCCCAGTATCCCGGCCGCTTCCACTGCGGCCAACTCGGCGCCTTTATCCATCGAGTCCGACTCTGGCGCGACGATGCTCGGGCGAGGGGTGTGGTGATTGGCAAGCGGAGTCACCGGAACACAACATCTCGCGCCCGCCGGCGCCCCGACCCATTCCAGGCGCATTGGTCAGAAATGCTTCAACGTCTGGACGCTGATCCTGATCAAACCGCGCTGGAGCTCTTGATCGACTTCCAGGCGCGGTATCCTGATCGATACAACGCCCGGCATCTGCGTACGCTTCAGCGCCGACTCAAGATCTGGCGGCGTGAGGCGGTGCAACGGCTGATCTGCGAAATGCAAGGCTTTAGTACGAATGTCGGCTCCGGGCCTGGGTGATCCCTCGTAGCCGGCACTCTTCGAATCCGGAGCTTCTGACGCCCTACGGCGTCAGACGGCGCTGCGTTGAGATGGTAAGAATCTTCATGAGGCAAACGGTAAGAAAATTAGGTGAGGCAACACGGTCACGAGAGATGATTCGCGAGCGCAATGCGCATCGAGCCTGAGCGACCGCGCATCCATCCGCTTGATCTCTCCGCCGAAACGGCGGCCGCGATCGATCAGCAGCAGGTCAAGCAACGGCACCCCTGATGCGCAACGCCGAGGAAGTGGATTATGGATGGCCTTGCCCGCCTTACCCAAGTCTTCTGAAGAATTGAGTGCCCTCTCCCCAGTTAGAAGACGACCTGATCCTCTTCCGGCGCGGCGACGTGCGATCGCCTCAAGCGATGAACCGGGTACCTCGTGGAATAAAGGCGATGCTTGGCAGTCTTATGGCTGGACAGGAGCAATCACGACATTTCCCAGGAGAGGTGTGATGAAAGAGAATCTCAAGGAACAGCTAGAGGTAAGCCTTCGACGAGTGGCAATGGCGCTTGTGGCAATCGCGGCCGTGGCGGCGGGAACTGTTCACGCCGGTCCTCCCAGCTCCGTTATTGTGGGTCCGCCTACGGATCTAGCAGCGTCGACATGGCAAGGCGGTGACGCGACTCTCCTCCACGAGACCAATGATGCCAGGATAATACTCTTTATTGAACAGAATCCAGGGGCTCAGTTGGCTATCTTCGATCTGACTGAGCCACACCACATCAAAGGCGAAGGTTCGATATCCCTCGGCGCTTCTGGATCATTTGATCTTGTTTCCCCGCTGGGAAATCAAGCGGACAGGGCCCGGTTCCGGCAAGGCCAAGAAGCGGCGGTGTTGGATTTGTCGAGAGACGAGGGTCGACACGGGCACAACCTTCATGCTCACCGAAGACGGCCTATATGCGATTAAGCACCCGGCGGTGGAGTGGACTCACCAATTGATGGAGATTCCCCGGAATTGACCACGGGCGGCTCGAGGCCTCATGCCGCTATGGATTATGGGAATAAACTGGCCGCGCAGAGAGTCTTATCAATCGAGACAGTGTTAATGGGACGCCATGTATATGGTTTGCAGTCTTCTCCATGGATGATAGGCGGCGCCGTTTCGAACTCGTGGTCTTGCCGCATCTGGACGCCGCGTACCGATTTGCACGGTGCCTGGCCCGCTCACCCGGGGACGCGGATGACGTGGTCCAGGAGGCGGTCTTGCGCGCGTTTCGTGGCTTTGGCGCCCTGCGAGGGTCCGATGTGAAAGCGTGGCTACTGACGATCGTAAAGAATTGCCACTTGACCGCGCTTAAGCAGCAACAGCGACGCGCGTTTGTGCCGCTGCCGGAGGAACATGACATACAGGACGGCGACGCCATGATCGCGATGACTCCTGATCCGGAGAGCACCTCGGTCCGCCGGGATGAAAAGCGTACGCTCGATCGACTCATGTCGGCATTGCCGGAGGAGCATCGTGAGGTCTTAGTGCTCCGCGAACTCGAAGACTTGGATTATCGCGAGATTGCCGCTGTGACCAACGTACCCATCGGTACCGTGATGTCGCGCTTGGCGCGGGCGCGGGCCGCGCTCAAAGCCAGATGGCTGAAAGATGCCGAGGGAGTACCGCATGCTGTGCGCTGAATCACTGCGCGTGCAGGCATACTTCGACGGCGAACTCGATGCACTTTCCGCCACGGATATCGAGCGCCATCGCGAAACCTGCGCCGCGTGTCGTGCGTTGCTTCAGGACCTGGAACAGGTCCGCACCGCGCTGCGGCAGGACTTGACTTATGAGAGTGCGCCCCCGGCACTGCGGACACGGGTTCTACGCGCGCTCGATCAGGAAGTTGCAACCCCGATTCCGCGCCTCTCTGTTGAGCGACTCAGGAATTGGCGCCCGCGACCCTTTTGGCAGGGTGCACTCAGCGGCATGGGTGGGACCGCGCTCGCCGCTGGAATGGCATTCTTTCTCTTGGCACCAGCTCTCACCAATCCGATCCTTGACGACCTGGTGAGCGCTCACGTGCGATCGTTGATGCCGGATCATCTAATCGACGTGGTGTCCACCGATAAGCACACGGTAAAGCCGTGGTTTGCGGGTCACGCCGATGTATCCCCGGTGGTTGCCGACTTCGACCGCCAAGGTTATCGGCTCATCGGAGGACGCGCGGATTATTTTGAGCATCAACGCGCGGCGGTGGTGGTTTACCAACACGGTTCACATGTCATCAACGTGTTCAGTTGGGCCGCGGATCAGCGCGGTTTACCGAAGAACACCACCCGCAATGGGTACCACCTGATGTTCTGGAAGATGGGAAATCTAGGGTATTGTGCCGTCTCGGACACCGCTTGGGGTGAACTGAATGGGCTGGTTCGGTTGCTGCAAGACATCAGCACCGGCGATGCTGGATAGTTCACATACGCGCATGCCCCGTCGTATTCCTCGGCAACGTCTTTGCAGGCCGGCTGCCAATGCTTGCCATCCACTACGCAACAACCGTTGGCGGCGGCGGTAGCGCCTACGGCAGTCGAATAAGACTGGAGTCGCACCAAAGCGGTATCGGTGAATCCGCTCGTCGACGGTGGGGTCACCGGACCGGCGTTGCCACAACCCTTGATGCCAAGCCATCGAATCCCTGGGGGCTGGTCACTGCACCGGGCTTGCCATTCTGGATTGCCGACAACAATAGCAACGTGGCTTCGCTGTACACTGGTACCGGCCAGATTCAAACTAACGCGGTCACTGGCTCGAACACAACTGCAATTACCATCCCCGCGTCCGCAACAGGAGTGGCGGCCAACCCCACGGGTCAGGTCTACAACGGCGCAGGCGGCTTCCTCATTCCGACGAGTAATGGCCAGGAGACGTCTCTGTTCATCTTCAGCGGAGAAGGCGGAACCATTGCCGCGTGGGCGAAAGACAGCGGCGCGACGGCAGTGACGGCGTACGACGACGGGGCCAGCAACGGTACTGCGCATGCCGTCTACAAGGGGCTTGCGCTGGGGAGCGTCAATGGCGCAAGTTTCCTCTACGCGACCGACTTGCATAACAACAAGGTCGACGTATTCGATACCAATTTCGCCAAGCCCGCGGCGATGCAGGGAAAGTTCATTGACCCGACCATGCCGGCCGGCTTTGCGCCGTTCGGCATCGCGGCGCTCAACGGCCAGTTGTATGTCACCTACGCCATGCAGGATGCGGCACAGCATGACGAAACCACGGGTACCGGCTTGGGTTACGTTGACGTGTTTGACTTCAGCGGTAATTTCATCAGCCGCTTTGCCTCGGCCGGTCCGCTCAATGCGCACTGGGGGATCGCGCTGGCACCGACTGGATTCGGCTCGTTCGACGGGGATCTGCTGATCGGCAATTTTGGCGATGGGACAATCAATATTTTCGCTCCCAATGGAACCTCCGTGGCGACGGATATGGGCCCTTTGACACTCACGGTGGTACGGTATTCGCGGTCCCAGGCCTTTGGTCCCTGGTATTCGGCGACGGCGACACGGATAAGCCGCTTGCGACGCTGTTCTACACGGCCGGATTCGCCGATCAAACGGACGGGGTCTTCGGCAGCATCGCCATCACCAGTACTACGACGCCTGGCGGTTACTGACCCCTCGGCAAGGACGCCTTCACTCAAGACCACCGACATGCCCCGCCCAAGTGCGGGGCATGGCCCATTTTGTGGGACCGGCATGCGACCTGGTTTGCCATATCGTTGTTGCCGCAAGAGCAGCCACGACATTTTCTAGCCTCATGTGGCTGACTCGGGAATAAATCGACTCGACCGGAAGTCTTCTCGATTGAACAACAACTGAGGAGACGAATATGTCGGATGACCAATTGAGGATAGCGCGTCGCAACGCCCTGAAATGCATGGCCTATGGCGGGGCCGGCACCCTGTTTGCGCTGTCGGGCGGCGTGTTCACGCCGATCGATCTGGCCATGGCGCGAGGCTACGACGAGACTAAAGGGGGCGAGGCCTTGGGCAAACCGCTGTTCGTCCAGATGAGCGATACCCACATCGGATTCAACAAGGAGGCCAATCCGGACGTCGCCGGCACCCTCACCCAAACCATCGACATCGTCAATGCAATGCCAGTGCTGCCGGCGCTCATCATTCATACGGGCGACATCACGCACCTGTCGAAGCCCGCCGAATTCGATCAGGCGCAACAGCTGTTCTCCCGTCTGCGCACCACCGAGATGCACACCGTTCCGGGCGAGCACGACACCACCGACGCGACAGTCACCGAGTATTTCAACCGATTCGGCAAAGCCTCCAACAACAAGGGCTACTACAGCTTCGATCACACCGGCGTGCATTTTATCGCGCTCATCAATGTACTCGAGTTCAAGCCGGGCGGCCTGGGCACCTTGGGCGCGGAGCAGCTCAGGTGGGTGGCGGCCGATCTGAAGGGACGTTCGGCGAGCACCCCGATCGTGGTCTTTGCCCACATGCCGCTGTGGACGATCTATGAGCCGTGGGGTTGGGGTACGGGGGATGCGGATCAGCTCATGGGCCAGCTGCGCCGCTTCGGCTCGGTCACCGTGCTCAACGGCCACATCCATCAGATCGTGCAGAAGGTCGAAGGCAACATCACCTTTCACACGGCCCGCTCGACTTCCTATCCGCAACCTGTCGCCGGCGTGGGTTCGGGGCCTGGCCCGCTCAAGGTCCCGGCGGATCAATTGGCAGCGATGCTGGGAATCACCAGCGTCTCGGCAGTGAAACATCCGAGCGCACTGGCGCTCACCGACACGGCGATTGCCTAGCCCAAGCGCCGACATTCAATGAAGGAGAAACTGACGTGGATATTCGACGAACTCAACTGCTGCTGACCGCTGTCGGCATGCTGGCTTTAGGAGCGATGGAGGTGTATGTCCCCTCGGTTGCAGAGATCTCAAACCCGACTGTGATCGTGGCGAAGGATTTCATGTTCAACCCGACCCCGTTGACGGTCAAAGTCGGCTCGACCGTGACCTGGACCAACAAAGACGATGAACCGCACACGGTGGTCAGCGATACAGGGGTGTTCAAGTCAGGCGGCATGGATACGAACGAGAGCTTTTCCTACAAGTTCGACAAGCCGGGTACTTATCACTTCACCTGTTCGATCCATCCGCGCATGGTCGGCACGGTCATCGTTGAGTGACCGCATGGTTTGGTTCGCATGGTAACAATTGGCCTAACCATCGCCGCGGTAGCCGCGGTCGGGGCGATCGGCGCCGGCCTGTTCATCGAGTCGGGATTCTACAACATCGGCGCCGATGACCATCACACGGAAGATTGTGTTGGCCATCATCGAGCAATTGCGCGAGCGCTCTAATCGCAGTCCGCGCGGGGGCGGTCGAGGTACTCCCTCTCGAAGACCCGAAGCGGGTGATGGCCGGCGCGCAGCACTATGCGTCTCTTTGCGTCGGCTGTCACCTTGCCCCTGGCGTGACGAAGTCCGACATCCGCCCGGGGCTCTACCCGCACCCGCCCAACCTTGCACAGGAAGACACTAAGGACACTCAGCGGGCATTCTGGATCATCAAACACGGAATCAAGATGAGCGCGATGCCCGCGTGGGGCAAATCCTTAGACGATGCAAGCGTCTGGGATATCGTTGCGTTCGTTCGGAAGATGCCGGACATGACGCCGGAGACCTATCAGGCGCTCGCACAGCGTCTCGTCGCGCCGCCTGGATGAGCTCGCCGCCTTCTGCATTCTGTAATACGTGCCATTGATTTCGATCGAAATGAATTGGCAGCTGGCGAACGGGGATCAACTGGGCAACTCAGCGTGAAACTGTGATCGACTGCTGCTGTTCAGCGATCCCTCGCGACGAGAAAGTTCCTTCGAAAAGGAAGTCGACATTGGGCGACGGTTGAGGGCTGAGGTTGGCGGAATCCTGAGTCTCGGGCTGATGCTGGCGTGCATTAACGCGGTGGGACAGGGAGAGCGTCCGGCTTCGGCAGACACGAAAACGGCAGCGACCTCGCCCATGGCGCGAAAGGCTTAGTGGAATTGAAGCTCACGGAATATAGGATCGAGATGCCCGC
>JALYHU010000061.1 GCA_030776345.1 Pseudomonadota bacterium
AGAGGAGCGCCTTCCTGATGCAAACGATCCGCAAAGCCACAGTCATCGGCGCCGGCGTCATGGGTGCCGGTATCGCCGCACAGTTTGCCAATGCCGGGGTGCCCGTTCTGTTGCTGGATATCGTCCCGGCGGACGCGTCGGACGGACGCCCCGCCGATCGCAGCGCAGCCGATCGCAGCCCCGCCAACCGCAATGTGCTCGCCGAAGCTGCAGTTGCGAAAATGCTGAAAACCGAGCCTGCGCCTTTCATGTCGGCGCGCGCGGCCAAGCTCGTGACGGCCGGCAACATCGAAGATCACCTGGCGCAGATCGCCGACAGCGATTGGATCATCGAGGCAGTGGTGGAACGGCTGGAGGTAAAACAAGAGCTGTACCGCAAGATCGACGCGGTGCGTCGTCCCGGCACGGCGGTGTCGTCCAACACCTCCACCATCCCGCTGGCGCAGTTGACCCAAGGCCTGGGGGATGCGTTCGCGCGCGACTTCCTCATCACGCATTTTTTCAATCCACCGCGCTACATGCGGTTGCTGGAGATCGTGACCGGCCCCCACACAGACACGCAACTCGCAGAGACGGTCGGGCAGTTCGCGGATCGGGTGCTCGGCAAGAGCGTCGTACGGTGCAAGGACAGTCCGGGCTTCATCGCGAATCGTCTCGGTGTGTACTGGCTGCAGGTCGGGGTGATCGAGGCCATCGACTTGGGGTTGACCGTCGAGGAAGCGGACGCCGTCATCGGTAGGCCCATGGGCATCCCGAAAACCGGCGTCTTCGGGCTCATCGATCTGGTGGGGCTCGATCTCATGCCGCACATCAATGCCAGCCTGGCCAAATCTCTGCCGTCGAGCGATCCCTTCCATGCCGCAAATCGCGACTTGCCGCTCATTCGCAGGATGATTGCGGAAGGCTACACAGGCCGCAAGGGCAAAGGCGGCTTCTACCGCTTGAATCGTGCGGGCGGAGGCAAACTCAAGGAGGCCATCGACCTTGCCTCCGGCGCCTATCGAGCGGAACAAAAGCGCGATCTGCCCGAACTTGCGGCTGCGTCGAAGGATCTGCGCATCCTTCTCACGTCCCCCGGCAAGATCGGCCAGTACGCGTGGCGCGTGCTCGGACAAACGTTGTCTTATGCGGCGAGCTTGATTCCCGAGGCCGCGGCGGACATCCATGCCGTCGACGAGGCCATGCGTCTCGGCTACAACTGGCAGTGGGGCCCCTTCGAACTCATCGACAAACTGGGCGTGGACTGGCTGGCCGCCAAACTGGAACGCGAAGGAGTTCCCGTGCCCGCCCTGCTGCGCGTGGCAAAGGGCAAGACTTTCTATCGGCTGCAAGAGGGACGTCGGCAGTATCTGGGCACGGATGGCGACTACCACGACATGCAGCGCCCGGAGGGCGTGCTGATGCTGGAAGATATCAAGCGCGTGTCGAAGCCCGTGCTCAAGAACGGCTCGGCCGCGGTGTGGGACATCGGCGATGGGGTGCTCTGTTTCGAATTCACGAGCAAGAGCAACTCGCTCGACGATCAGGTGATGGCCCTGCTTGCCAAGACCATCCCCGTGGTACAGGGGCACTACAAGGCACTGGTCATCTACAACGAGGGGCGAAATTTCTCGGTGGGCGCCAACCTGGGTCTTGCGATCTTCGCGGCCAACATTGCGGCTTGGAGCGAGATCGAGAAGCTGGTCGCGGCCGGCCAGCAAACCTACAAGGCGCTGAAGTATGCACCGTTCCCGGTGGTGAGCGCGCCGTCGGGCATGGCGCTCGGCGGCGGCTGCGAAATCCTGTTGCACAGCGACGCCGTGCAGGCGCATGCCGAAAGCTACATCGGCTTGGTCGAGTGCGGCGTGGGCGTGGTTCCGGGCTGGGGCGGCTGCAAGGAAATGCTCTCGCGCTGGTCGAGCAGCGGCTTGCTGCCGCGAGGTCCGATGCCGGCACCCAGCAAGGTATTCGAGACCGTAAGCACCGCCACCGTCTCGAAATCCGGCGCCGAGGCCAAGGACCTGTTGTTCCTGCGTCCCGCGGACGGCATCACCATGAATCGCTACCGGCTCTTGGCGGACGCGAAGGCGCTGGCCTTGAAACTCTCGGTCGATTACGCGCCCCCGAAACCCATCGATCTCAAGCTGCCGGGTGTGGCCGGGAAACTCGCGTTCAGCATGGCCGCTGAAGGGTTCCATCATCGCGGTCTCGCGACGGACCATGACATGGTGGTATCCGGGGCGTTGGCGGACGTGCTGTCCGGCGGCAGCGCGGATCCCGTCGACGTCGTCGACGAAGACCAACTGCTGACGTTGGAACGCGCCGCCTTCATGCGGCTCGTGAAAACGCCCGCAACGCTGGCGCGGATCGAGCACATGCTCGTGACCGGCAAACCGCTGCGCAATTAGGATCGGAGGAAAGAGTATGCAGACCTATACCCCACCCCTGCGCGACATGCGCTTCGTGATCCACGAGTTGCACGACAGCGCGGCCTTGCGGGCGTTGCCGGGCCTGGAAGAGATGTCCCCTGATCTAGTCGACAGCGTGCTCGAGGAAGCCGGCAAATTCATCGGTGCGACGCTGCTGCCCTTGAACGCCGGCGGCGATGCCGAGGGCTGTCGATACGAGGACGGCGTGGTGCGCACACCCACGGGGTTCAAGCAAGCGTACCGGGCCTTTGTCGACGGTGGCTGGGGCGCGCTGAGTTCCGACCCGGAGTACGGCGGACAGGGGTTGCCGCAGAGCGTGGCGAAGCTGGTCGAGGAGATGATCTGCGCCTGCAATCTCTCGTTTGGCCTGTATCCCGGACTGTCGCACGGCGCCTATCTTGCATTGAAGAGCCACGGCTCCGAAGAACTCAAGAACCTCTACCTGCCCAAATTGGTCGACGGAACCTGGTGCGGTACGATGTGCCTGACCGAGTCCCACTGCGGCACGGATTTAGGACTGCTGCGGACCAAAGCAGTGGCGCAGCCCGACGGCTCCTACCGCTTGAGCGGCTCGAAGATCTTCATCTCCGCCGGCGAACACGATTTGACCGAGAACATCATTCATTTGGTGCTCGCGCGTCTGCCGGACGCACCGCCCGGCATCAAGGGCATCAGCTTGTTCGTCGTGCCGAAATTTCTGCCGAATGCCGACGGCACCGTGGGCGCGCGCAACGGCGTCAAGTGTGCCGGCATCGAGCATAAGATGGGCATCAAGGCCTCGGCGACTTGCCAGATCACGTTCGATGAGGCCGCCGGCTGGCTGGTGGGGGAGCCTCACAAAGGCATGCGTGCCATGTTCGTCATGATGAACAGCGAGCGCTTGTCGGTGGGTACACAGGGCCTCGGCATCGGCGAAGTGGCGTATCAAAGCGCCGTCGCCTATGCCAAAGAGCGCTTGCAGGGCCGGTCGCTCGCCGGCGCGAAGCACCCCGAAAAGCCCGCCGATCCCATCATCGTGCATCCCGACGTGCGCCGCATGCTCATGACCATGCGCGCCTACAACGAGGGGTGCCGTGCGCTCGGCGTCTGGGTCGCCAACGCGCTCGATCGCATGGAACGGTTGCCGGCGGGCGCGGAGCGTACCGAAGCCGAAGACTTCATCGCCTTGATGACTCCGGTGGTCAAGGCGCTGTTCACCGACCTGGGGTTCGAGTCGGCCAATCTCGGCGTGCAAACCTATGGAGGCCACGGCTTCATCGTCGATCACGGCATGGAACAATTCGTGCGCGACTCGCGCATTGCCATGATCTACGAGGGCACGAACGGCATACAGGCACTCGACCTCGTCGGGCGCAAGCTGCCGGCGAACATGGGGCGCTCGCTGCGGCGATTTTTCCATCCGGTGTCCGAATACATCGAGGCGCACCATACCGACCCCGAGGTCGGCACCTTGGTGCAATCGCTCGCGAAGGCGTTCGGCGCGCTGCAGCTCGCCACCGCATTCATCGCACAGAAGAGTTTCGCCGACCCGGAGGAAGCCGGCGCGGCTTCGACCGATTATTTACGGATGCTCGGAATCGTGGCGCTTGGCTTCATGTGGGTGCGCATGGCCAAGGTCGCAGCCGACAAGCTGCCCACGGCCGGCGGCGAGGATGCCGCGTTCTATCGCGCCAAACGCGTAACCGCGACATTCTACATCGACCGAATTCTCCCCCAAGCCGGCGCGTTGCTGTACACCATCAAGGCCGGAAAGACATCGATGATGGCGCTCGAGGAATCCGCGTTCTAACCCTTGACCACGTTGCGCGCCAGCACCCGCTGCGCCTGCTTGAGGTGCGGCGCATCCACCATCGAGCCATCGATACTCAAGACGCCGGCGCCGGGATGCTTGGCGAATTCCGCGACGATCCGGCGCGCGCGCGCGACCGCCTCCGCCGACGGCGTGAATGCCGCGTTGATGATCTTCACTTGGGACGGGTGAATGGCCATCA
>JALYHU010000062.1 GCA_030776345.1 Pseudomonadota bacterium
GGGCCCGGACATCTCGGTGCCATCGTTTCGGTGTGTCCGAAGGACGGCTGCACGGCCGACTATTACCGGGCCAAATTGGCGCGCTTCCGCGCGCTCTCACATGTCACGATCGAAATTCATCCCCCGAGACGAGTGGGGACGTGAGACCTCTGTGTGGAATCGCGGCGATTGCGGCGATGGCGCTCGGGGCGGGGCTCACACGCGCGGCCACGCAGTCCGTATTCGGCATGACGCCCGATGGCCAGGTCGTGAAACAATATACATTGACCAATGCGCGGGGTAGCAAGGCCCTGGTCATCACGCTGGGAGCCACTCTTCGCTCCCTTGAAGTCCATGACCGGAATGGCAAAGGGATCGATGTGGTCTTGGGCTATGACACCTTGGAAGAATATCTCGACGGTCGATGGTACATGGGCGCCACCGTTGGCCGCTACGCCAATCGAATCGCGAACGCCGAATTCACAATCGGTGGCAATACCCATCGACTCTCGGCGAATAACGGCGCCAATTCACTTCATGGTGGGGTTAAAGGATTCAATCAAGCTGTGTGGGTGGCGGTTGGGTCGCAAGGCAGCGTGCCGGACAGCGTTCGATTGAAATATGTCAGCCCGGACGGCGAGGAAGGTTATCCCGGACGGCTCACCGTCTGGGTCACCTACACCTTGACGAACGCCGATGAACTGAAGATCGATTACCAGGCGAAGTCGTCCGCGACGACCGTCGTCAACCTCACCAACCACACCTACTTCAATCTCGGCGGCGCGGGGGATGGCGAGGTGCTCCAAGAGCGCTTGCTGGTGGCCGCGGATGCTTATACCCCCGCCAATGACGATTTGATCCCAACCGGGCAAATCCGGCCGGTCGCGGATACGGATTACGATTTCCGCGCACCCGCCGAGTTGGGCACCCGGATTGCGACGGCCGGCGATCCGCGCGTGGCGGCTTCCCACGGCTTTGACGTGAATCTGGTGCTCCGGGCGCGCGGCCCTCGATTACACCACGCCGCAACACTGCAGGACGCCAAGACCGGGATTGAGCTGAGGTTAGATACGACCGAGCCGGGGCTGCAGTTGTTCACGCCGTATTTCACGCAGGATGCGATCCGCGGCAAGGGGGGCAAGGGTTACGCGGGATCCGCCGCGATCTGCCTCGAACCGCAACACTTCCCGGATTCACCCCACCATCGGCAGTTTCCCAGCACCGTGTTGAGACGCGGCGAAATCTTCCGATCCGAGTCCATTTATCGTTTCAGGGCACTCCCTCTGAAGTGAGCCATCACGACCCTCCGCCGCTGGCGATGCGGTCCGCCTTGGCACATAATCGAATCCATGAGCGCCAAAGCCACGTCGATCGACGTTGCGTACCTTGCGGGCGTCTCGCAGTCCACGGTGTCGCGTGCATTGCGCGGCAGCCCGACGGTCAACGAAGAGACGCGCAAGCGCATCGAAGAAATTGCGCAACAGTTAAACTATACCGTCGACAAGAATGCGTCCAATCTGCGCAGCCAGCGATCGAATACCATCGCGCTTCTGTTCTTCGAAGATCCAACGGCCGACGACTCGCTCATCAATCCATTTTTTCTGTCCATGCTTGGATCCATTACCCGGGCCTGCGGGCAACGCGGCTACGACTTGCTGATCTCGTTTCAGGAACTATCGGGCAACTGGCATGTTACCTACGAAGACAGCAAGAAAGCCGACGGCCTCATCCTCTTGGGTTATGGGGACTATGTCGAATACCGGCATCGGCTCGAGCAGTTAGTGGCGCAAGGAACGCACTTCGTCCGGTGGGGCGCGGTGATCGACGGGCAACCCGGCATCTCGGTCGGCAGCGACAATTTCAAGGGCGGTTACGACGCCGCAAGACACTTGATGGACCGTGGCCGCCGCCGACTGGCTTTTCTCGGCGGTGCATCGAACCACTATCCGGAATTTCTCGACCGCTACCGCGGCTATTCGGCCGCGATCGAGGAGTTCGGCGCGCTTCTCGCACCGCAATTGCGAGTCGACGCAATTAGCACCCAAGAGTCCGGGTACCGAGCGGCGTGCGAACTGTTGAGCCGCAAGGAGCGCTTCGACGCGATTTTCGCCGCATCGGATCTGATCGCGCTCGGGGCCATGCACGCGTTGCGAGATCAGGGCGTCAGCGTCCCTGAAGAAGCCGCGATCATCGGTTTCGATGACATACCCTCGGCGAGCCTTGCAAATCCGCCATTGACGACCGTCATGCAGGATACCCGCCGTGCGGGACAAGTCCTGGTCGAAACTCTACTGAAATTGATCGACGCCGAACCTGCAACGTCCGCGATATTACCCGCGCGTCTGGTGATTCGACAATCATGCGGGCCGCTCGATTAGCAGTCTCGAATCCCGTCGGGATCGCCAACGCGCAGCACCAAAGCCCCGGATATCAGAAAACTCACGCCCCCAATGGCAAGCGCATAGAGGGGCGCGCCGCCAAACATCCATTTCACCAAAAGTCCAAGGAGACTGGCCGCCACCAACTGCGGAATCACGATGAAGAAATTGAATATTCCCATGTACAGCCCCATTTTTTGCGCCGGTAAACTGTCCGACAGCAGCACGTAGGGCAGCGACAAGATTGACGCCCACGCGACGCCCACTCCGGCCATTGGCACCAGCAGCCAGTAGGGATTGCGTATCACGAGGAACGACAGCAGTGCGGCACCGCCAATCCAGACATTGATCAAGTGGCTGAGCCTCAGGCCGACGCGTTTCACCAGCATCGGTATGAATATAGCGGCGACGGCAGCGCAGCCGTTGTAGGTGGCGAACAGCACGCCTACCCAGTTCGCGCCCTCGTTGAATGCGTCCGACCGCGGATCGCTCGAACCGAAATGCACCTGCGCCACGGCGGCGGTCGTGTAAATCCACATGGCGAATAATCCGAGCCAGGAAAAGAACTGGACCGGCGCAAGGCGCCGCATGGTGTCGGGCATCGCCTCGAGATCACGCATCACCGTGCCGAACGCGCCCCATCCTTGGCTGAACCCGTGCGTCAGCAACGCAAGCCCCCACAGCAGCGCGCCGGCACATATCAAGTACATCTGCCAGTCGAGCCCGAAACCCCAGATGATACCGGCCCCCAATAGTCCGCCAAGGCCCCACAGCGCGCCGCGTTGCAGGCCCGAGGCACCGACGGCATGCTGCGAATGCCCCTGCGCAGGAACGGCGTCGCTGAAGGACTGCAATTCGTCCGGGGTATATTCCCGCGTGCGCAGCACGGTCCAAAAGATGGCGAGCAGCAGTACCAACGCGCCGGCATCAAAGGCATGGTGTACGGTGACGGGAATCATGGCCTGACCGTTCGCGGCAGCCCCGCTGTTGCTGAATCCGACTTGCCCCATGATCCAGGGCAGCGCACTCGCCACGACCGCGCCCACTCCAATGAAGAAGCCTTGCATGGCGTAACCCAGTGGGCGCTGCACCGGCGCCAGCTGGTCGCCGACAAAGGCCCGGAACGGCTCCATCGCCACATTGATCGACGCGTCGAGAAGCCACAACAAGGCAGCCGCGACCCATAGTGTCGGTGCGCGCGGCATGAGCCAAAGAGCGCACGCGGCCAGCACCGCGCCGATGGCGAAGTACGGCTTGCGCCGGCCGAGCCGTGTCCAAGTTCGGTCGGAGAGATAGCCGATTACGGGCTGAACCAGCAGCCCCGTCAGAGGCGCCGCAATCCATAGGATGGGGATCTGGTCCAGGTCCGCCCCCAAGGACTGGAAGATCCGGCTGACGTTGGCATTTTGCAATGCGAATGCAAATTGCAATCCCAAAAATCCGAAGCACATATTCCAGATCTGCGCGAACGTCAGTGCCGGTTTAGCCGGCCTCGCCCCATCGACGGGACGACGCAGGCCGGGAGAGTGTGGATCGCTGCGCACGGCGGTTCTAAGGTCCCGGCGGAAACGAGCTGCGAATCAGGTCTATCCGCGCCCCCAAGACATCCGCGCGATTGAGTTCTCCCGACGCGCCGCCCAGGCCGCCCGTATAGCGCGCAAAATGAGCGAGATAAGACATGTTGAATCCATCCACGATGCAAAGCTCGCAGGCGTCATTGCTGCTCACCTCGAAGAAGAATCCCGTCGAGGAGCCCCACCCGCTGGCTTTGCCCAGATGGGGCATTGCGACGCTCCCCACCTGCTCGGTCTGGCTGCCGCAGCGCACGGCCACCGTTTTGACGGCGGCGGTGATTCCCGTATTGATGGGTCCATTGGTATTCACATACTCGAGCGTGAAGCGATACCAGCCCCGCGCGCGCGGCATGAAAGTCGATCGCAGCTCCTGAGAGGGTAGTCCCCAATCTGCATAGCGCGCAATACCGTCGACGACGCGCAAGGCGGCGCCATCATTCGGCCTCAGCCCCCCGTTCCCGGGCGCGGTCGGTTCGGGGTCTGCCACGCAGGCATCGCCGCTCGATAGAGAAGTGAGGCCCGTATCATCGAAGCGTTGCGTCAGCGAATAGCACGCGGTGCCTGGTTCGCCTATTGCCGCGTCCACGAAGCGTTCCCCGCGCGCATTCGCGGTGAGTTGCCGGCCATTTCTGTAGATTTGTACGCTCGCTCCCGGCGCGATGCCCTGCCATGTCACCACCGTGTCGCTGTCTTTCCCTCCGGCCACCGACAGAACCGGCGATGCCGGCGCAAACACGGCGCGCCGCTGCATAGGCGTCAGCTCGCGAGAATTGCCGAAGGGTATTTTTGCAACAGGTTGCCTCACACCCTTCGCCGCACGCATCGCCACGCGCACGTCGTTGACCCGTCCCGGGCGAAGACGGCTCAGGCTGACCATCGGCTGCTGCAATCGCTTGCCGTTGAGCCATATCGAGCGCGGTTCGAGCCAACCGGTGGGCTGCCACTCCCGCGGCAGCTCCAGCGTGATTTTGAGCCACTTGCCGCCGGCGCGGTAATCATGGAGCGACACCGAGCGCCGGCGGCCAAAGAGCGTGCTGGCGAGATCGCTCGGCAACCAAGGCTTGATCGATAGTTGTTCATTGTGCAGTTCCAGTCCCCAAAAAGTGTCGAGCACCATGCTCAAGTATCCGGCGACCGACCACAGCTGACGCGGGGAATTGATCACGGGCCCCGACATCGCCCCGTCCTCGAATCGGTCCTGCTGGGTCAGGAACTCAAAGTTTTCCATATTCGATAGTGCGAGGGCAGACCCACGCATCAAGGACTTCGCCAACTCTCCAGCCAGTTCGGCGTGCTTCGCCGCCTTGGCGGCCCGCAATGCGTAGGCAGTCACGAACGGCCAAATGGCGCGGTTGTGGTAGATCGCGATACCTGCCTGTTCCGGCCAAAGCACCGGCGGGCCGGCTGCGCTGATGGGATAGTGCTGCAAGATGGAATGCGCCCGGTTCTCATCGGCAATGCCTGCGATAATCGCCAGCGACAATCCCAGCAAATCGTAGGAGCTTGCGGGCACCGAATTGGGCTCCGCACTCAAGTAGCTTGCGTACAGACCCGATTCGGGCTGCCAGAAGCGCGCATTGAGCCGTGTCCGCAAATCCTCCGCCCATCGCCGATAACGTGCTGCGAGAGGATCACCCAACGCCGCCGCAAGGTGCGCCGTGCGCTCGAGCGCGATGGCATGCAAGACGTTGGTGGAAAACGCGTATCCGGAGGCGATGGACGCCACGTCGTTGCGCGTCCATTGCGGATAGTTCTGTTCACGCCAATCGAGGAATGAGGTCTCGCCGCGGTACAAGCCGGCATAACCGTCGAATGCAAAGCGGCGATCCTGTTCCACGGTATCCCGCGCGATGCCATACAGTTTCGCGGCGGCGTCCGGTCGAGCGGCTGCGGGCAAGTATTCGAGTACGTCGCTCGCCGCCATTATCCACACGACTCGATCGGTGCTGATAGGCCAGCTACCTCCGCTTCCGGTGTCCTGCGCCACAACCGTTGCGGGACCGAGCCGGTCGCTCAACAGAGGGGTGCGTATGCCCGATGTTTTGAACAGGAGTGAATTCAGCGCCCGCTGCGGATCGAGCGTCGCCAGGGCAAGATCGGTCGAATAGGAAATGTCGCGCGTCCATACGTAGGGCCACTTCTCGCCCGTCTCGAAGCAGACGCAATCGATGGGCCGGCCTTCGTTAAAAAAATCATCCCGAATTTGCGATACGTGGTCGAGGCGCATGTCGGCCAACCCCAAAGTGAACAGCCCGTCGAACAGTGCGTTGCCGCTGCGCAGATACGGCTCGCCCTCTGATTCTGAAACCACCCGATCGGCGCGGCCCGCGTCCGATTGCTTCGAGAACCGATAGGAATGCCGCGCGCCGGCATGCTGCCCAGGCGCGGTGGGTTCGACCCGCACCGTCACCTGCTGATCTCGCCACCTCATTTCGCCGCTGTGCCCAATCGATGTCACCCGCGTGATCGACAATCGAGCTGGACCACGCTGATCATGGATCCGCAGGTGCAGCGTCCCGGATCTCGGAACCACGCGCTCGGTTAGCACCCTGCCTCCGATCTCCACGCGCGCAGCACCTGTCCAATCATGCACTTGTACGTCGATTTGGGTCCACCACGGCTGGAATTGACCCTCACGGCCGTCGAATTCTATGACCACTCCATCGCCGGTTTGCGCGCAGCGCACGATCTGCCGCAGAAAACCTCGTCGACTGTACGCCATGCTGTGCCCATCGTCCGCGTAGATCACGCCGCGACAGTCATCGCCCGGATAGATGTCCAGCGTCAGCGGTCCCTGCGGCGTCTCCGCGGTGCTTTGCACCAGCGGCTGGCGCGGCAGAATGGCGCCCGCCCGCACGAACACGGGGAGACGGCCAAGCGCCGGGGTAGCTCGCACTGTCTGAGTGGGCGGGTTGGGCGGGTCGGCCTTCGCGGCGGTCGGTCTCACCTTGGCACCCGTCCAAAAATCGTACCACCCGCCGGCCGGCAAACAGATCGTGTAGGCGCTGGGTGATTCGAAATCCGGCGGCGGCGCGATCAAGAGTCGGCTGCCCAGCAAGAACGCCGTCGGCTGCTCACAGGGGGCGTTCAGCGTATCTGGAAATTCATAGAACAAGGGCCGCATCAACGGCGCGCCCGTGCGCGCGTTCTCATCGGCCAGTGCTTGCATATACGGCATCAGCCGATAGCGCTCTTCGATGAATCGACGGCGGATACTCGTGTGCAGCGGCCCATCCACCCAAGGCTCCCGCCGGGGAGCGTCCTTCACCGAGTGCACGCGAAAGATGGGCGTGAAGGCGGCCACTTCGATCCATTTGGTCAAGAGTTCGGGACTCGGCGTACCGATGAACCCGCCCACGTCGGCGCCGCTGTACGCGAAACCGCTCATGCCGAGATTGAGCAGAGCGGTGATTGCGAGCTTCAAGTGATTCCACGTCGAACTGTTGTCGCCGGTCCAAGTGACCGCGTAGCGTTGGCCGCCGGCGTAACTCGCCCGCGTCATCACGAAGGGTCGCTCGTCCGGCCGCAACTGCCGCAGGCCGTCGAATGTGGCGCGGGAATTCTGCATCCCGTAGATATTGTGAATTTCCTCGTGCGTCGCCCAACGCGGCGCAAAGCCCGGCTCCGCGATGCGATGTCGCGTATCGAGCGGCATGGTTTTGGTCGGCGTATCGAACACCGAGGGCTCGTTCATGTCGTTCCAGAACCCGGAAATTCCCGCGGCGACGAAATCGTTGTATAGATGTCCCCACCAAGCGCGAGTCTCGCTCTGGGTGAAGTCGGGAAACACCGACGGGCCGGGCCACACCTCGCCGACGTATACCGAGCCGTCGGGTCGTTTCACGAAGTGATCGCCCGCGATGCCGCTGTCATAGGGAGCATAACCTTGGTCCGGTGCTCGGGCGATGTGGGTATCCGTGATCGCGACCAAGCGCAAACCCTGCTTGCGCAAATCCGTCGCGAGCGCCGGTATGTCGCCAAACGTGGCCGGATTCGCGGTGAATGGCCGGTTGCTATTCTGATAGTCGATATCCAGCCAAATTACATCCGAGGGGATACGCTCCGAACGAAGCCGGTTCGCGAGCCCGCGCACTTCGGTCGCCGTCATATAGCTGTATCGCGACTGCTGGAAGCCGAGCGCCCAGAGCGGCGGCAGCGGCGGCTTTCCCGTCAGGTCCGTATAGCGTTCCACCACCTCCCGCGTGCTGGGTCCGTAGATCACATAGTAATCGATCGGGCCGCCCGAGGAACCAAACGCCAGCGACTCCGGATACCGCACACCGAAATCGAACCAGGTCCGCCAGGTGTTATCGAGAAATATTCCGTAGCTGCCGGCGGCGCCGCCCGCGGCGAGGAAGAAGGGAATGGACTTGTACAGGGGATCGGTGGATTCCTGGAAATGGTAGACGTCGGTGTTCCAATTGGTGAAGGTCCGACCCCGATGATCGAGCGCTCCCGCCTTGTCGCCCAGTCCGAAATAATGTTCCGTCGCCGGCAATATCTTGCGCAGGGTAAACGCGCCGCCCGCGATATCGACGGCGCGATCGGGAGCATCGGCCGTGATCACGTGGTGATCGAGGTCGGAAACGATCAAGCGCAGCGGCTCCGCTTCGAGGCGTACTTCCAGCGTGGCCGTTCGAAATTCTGCGACGCGAGACGGGTCAGGAGCCGGCGTGGCGCTCACATTCACCGAGCGAGCCCTGATGCCGGCAGGCACGGCCCATGAAGCGTCCTCGCCAATTTCGCCCGACGCCGCGATCCGTACCCGCAAGACATCGTCGGTAATCGCAGTTACGCTCATGCGCAATGAGCCGGTTTGTATTTCCGCTCCGTCGCTGTGCGCGACAAAAGTGGCGGCTGCGAGGCACCCGTGG